>CAZGKH010000197.1:0-7496 GCA_964525665.1 uncultured Anaerolineae bacterium
CTGCCGAGGAGGACCATCCCGACGTGCAAATCCCGTCTCAGAGGCTCGGGAATACGTGCTTGAAGCTCGTCGGCTTGACGCTTCGTGAGGTAGATGTCGCTAGGCGTCCACCCGAGTCTATGTGCGACTCTGCGACAGTGGACGTCTACCGGAAACACAGGCCGGTCTAACGCGTACATCAGCACACACCTCGCGGTCTTCGTGCTGACACCTGGCAGAGAAGTTAGAAACTTCTCCGCTTCCTCTGTCTCCATCTCTTTGAGGGGCGCTAAGGTAACCCGTCCATACGTCTCTTTGAGCTCTGAAGCGATCTCCGCGATGGCACGTGCTTTCTTGTTGTGTAAGCCCCCTTGTTCGATGGCCTCCGCCACGTATTCTGGACGGGCCTCCGCTATACTGTTCGCCGTCTTGAACTCACGCCGCAGCGAGCGATAGGTTTCCTGATAGACGTTGGGAGGCGTCCGGGAAGAGAGGATGATGTAGAGCAACTCGTTGAACGGGTTCTTCTTGTTGCCCAAGGTCGGTCGCCCGAACTCTTGCACGAGGGTTTCTGTTATCTCTTCCACATGGGGGTGGAAACAAGTCTGGTCGTCCATCACGGCGTGGTGTATGACGCGATCCGCTTGGTCGCGATCACTACAATCACTTAGGCGAGTGCTTCCCACTTTATCCAAGGCTGGAGCTTCTCTTCCACATACGGTTTCAGCCAATTGTACAGGGCGGTGTCTCTGGACAGGAATTCCCAAGAGTATCTCTTGCCGTACAGAGCCAACAGGAGGCACAGCACGAGAGTAACTGGACAGTCTGCAATCAACGGAAATGATGGTTGATTGCAGGGGAGCCAGTCTGGACAGTCAAGGGATGGTCCCCCGTCGAAGTCTCGTATGAGTTGTGCGTGGTAGAAATCGTGACGGCCCTCCGGCTTCTCTCCATCCCCCTCTGCGTCCTCCTGTTCTTCCTCGTCGCCGTGGGGGCCTTCCAGACGAAAACCTATGCCACGGAGTCTTTCTCCATCGTTCTCGTCACAGTCCCTAACGCGCTGGATTAACATCACTCGCAGTTTCATCGTACTTTTCGTCTCGTCCAAGTCACACTTCACGGATAACACCGGGACGAATTCGGCATCCTTCTCCAACCGGGGCAGATACAGGAACTTACTCCACTGGGAGAAATCTACGTGAAGCTCGCCTAGCGAAGCGGGAAACCAGTGTTCGAAATCCTTCCGCGTAATCGGCGGACAAGGCTTTACCAGATGTCTCCAAATCATTTGAGCTTCAGCAGACGGTTTTATTCCCCAGCGTTGGGGAAACCAGGTCGTCTGTTGTTCCTGGAATAGCCGATCGAACAGCTGGCGCAACGCGCCGACATCCTTGTTCACGGGTGGCCTCCGCGGCGTCTAGAGAGAGAACCTCACTATAGGGCGATACTCCACGTCGTCGAAACCTCTCACGAACCTACGTGCGTAGGGCGACTCTACGTCCGCCACGAATTCCCTGCGATCCTCCCCACCGTAGAAGCGAGACATGTCTTCGCAGAAGACCCAGTCAGGCCTCTCGAACTTCCAAGGTTCCCTCACTTCTGCGACGTCTTCGCATTCACGCAGGTCGTCCCAGAACCAGACTGGCCTCGACAGCCAGAGGTCCTTCTCCAACCGAAACGATTCGATGCGATCCACCGAAATTCCGAGTTCCTCGTGACTCACCAGCCGTGCCGTCTGGTTCCACACTTCGATGTCTTCGACATCACCTGTCAGCAGACTTGGGTACCTCGAGACCAAATGTGGCGCATCCACTAGGATATCCTGCTCGGGCAGCACGAGTCGCTCCAACCACTTCGAGATCCTCGCAGCACCGACCCTAGCCAAAACGTCGTCACTTACCTTGTCTGCGCTTGGGATATCTCTTTCCTCCAGCCCGTGGCCAGATTCTGTGACGAACCGTTGGAACGTCGTCTCAGCTGGCTCGGCTCCCAAGAACTGACCGATCGAGCGTGGCAGCCTGTGGAACAGCTCGGGAGCGAAGCCGAGAATCTGGCAGATGGGCACATCCCTGGCCAAGCTCTCCTTCACGTCTTCGACTTTCTCCTCGAAATCACGAAGGTAATCGGGTAGAATCGGCCAATGCCACGGTCGGAAGCCCACTTCCGTGGCTTCCATGACTCTCCAAAGACCTGGATTGCTCAGCTGTATGCCTCCCACGTACAAATCCGTGAACGATGGTAGCTCCCGTCGTAACTCCCCCCGAAGAGTGAGATCGAAGGCGTTGTCGCCGTACCGATATCCCACGATCAGACCACAACTCGAGAAACAACGAGCTAGGTATGCGAGGGTTTCCCCGTTCAGGGAAGGGATATACTCAAACAGATCGTAATCGACGACGAGGATGGATGCCTCGTCCAAGGCTGTCCGTTTAGCTTCCCAAGTACCGGTGTCTCGAAACGCACGCCGTCTATCTTCCAGGATTCTCATCAACTCCACGAACTTTGGCTTGTCAGGGGTGTCGATTGTGAAGGCATCAGTCACGAAGGTCGAACTCTCCATGAGTTCTCGTACCTTACCCCTGAAACCCAGCTCATCGTCGTATATCAGGATCTTCTTCACTTGGCTTCCCTCCAACTGAGCGAAAATGCAGTACTGAATCCCTCCTCCGGTTCGACGAAGCCGACTTTGCAACCGATCCTCTCGGCGAGCAAGCGCACGATCGTGAGCCCAAGCCCTGTACCCCCGTAGCCGAGGACTCGCCTCTCCCGCGATATCTTCGCTCCTCTCTTGAAGGGCTCGAAGAGTCTATCCGCATCTCGCAGGTCGACTCCCCGTCCCGTATCTTGAACGAGGATCTCTCGAGACTTCTCCCTGGCACGAGACCTCACTTCCAGCAACCGTTCCTCCGAGTCCATCATGGCATTGAAGGCGTTGGTGAACAAGTTCTGGAAGATCGCACCCCACTCGGCTAGTGAAGCCTCGGGTAGGAGAAGCTGCTCGTCGACTTTACTCGTATCGACTTCGATCCCTCTCGCGAGGAATGCCGTCTGTCTCTCGACCTCCTCGACCACTTCGGCAGCACGAAACCGGCGTCTGGTCCTCGTGTTCTCGGCGTCCGCCAGATAGTCGAACAGTGCGTTGGTCGCTCTCGCCCTCCTCAACCACGAGGATAGATCCTCTCTCAACGAATTGAGGGATCGGCGAAGAGTGAGATCGTCGGTCCGCGCCTCTCTAATCTTTTCGGTGATGCTCTCAATCACGGCGAATTGTTTCCCCAACTCGTGCTGATACGCCAACGCGGAGATACCAGCCGTCGCTAGAGGACCCAAGAGTCCCATTTGCCTGAGAGCGACTTCTTGACTGGCCGTCGCTGCGGTCGTGGCCTCTCGGATTCTCTCGCGAAGGTCTTGATAGACGTCTTCGGGAATCCGTGGTTCGTAGTGTTCCAGGACCTGCTCGACGCGCTCGAACCTCAGAGATGTCGCTTCGACGGGTGCTTCTCTCAATTTACGCTCGAACACCCGGCGGGCTTCTTCGAAGGCGTACAAATCAAGGGCATATCGAACCATCGCTACGAGATCTCGATACGCGGTGGTCTCACGCAAACGGTCTCGAGTAATCATTATTTGGAGATTGTCTTCACGAGACGTGTTGACGTTCACGACCCCGAAGATGCGTCCCAAGGTCGGCAGGTACCTCAGTCTCTGGGTTTCGGCGTACTGAGCCTGTAACTCTCTAGGTAGCAACTCTGATGCGAACTTCCTATGAGCGTGGTCGAACTCGATTTGCAGCCAGTCGTTCTTGGGGTCGCCGTAGTACGGAAGACGGAAGCCACCGTCGTAGACGTGGACGCCGCCGTACTTCCAGAAGTACTGTCGCGCCTCTCCAACTTTGATACCTCGTGGCTGTCGATACCTCAAGCCAAAGATCCTTATTTCGAAATCTCCATCGTTGAGATTCTTGTCATCGTCGAACCGGCCCTCGTTGTGAGGAAAACCGGCGACGTCGTAGGTGTGAGTCTGTGGCAGCTCGCCGGCGAATTCGAGGGAGAGAGAAACGTGCCCATCTTCGTTCTCTCCGACGAGCCTAGCCGTCCAGATCCGCATGACGGCCCAAATCTGCTCTTTGAACACCTCTTCGAACTCGCGTTGTGTCGACCGGAAATCGATTTCGAAACGGTCCCGGGGAGCCAGTGACGTCGGGGAGCGGAACGGGGGTTGGAGCCACCAAAGCTCTCCGGCGAGCCCTTGGATCTCGTCCTCGGTCCACTCGTGCTTCAATCCACCCAAGACGATGGACGTTCCCTGCTCGAAGGGGGGAAGCGACGTCTTCTTAGTGTAGAACACAGTCGCGTCTACGAGGTCTCCTGCCTGCACGGCTTCTTCCCAATCGACGCTCGCTTCGAGCCATTCACCGTCGTACTCCTTCGGGACGGTGGCTATCTTTAGGTGTCTAGCGAGGAACTGAACTGCGAGCCGCCCGACTCCCTTCGAACCGGTCATCGGTCTCTCCAAGTCCTTCGACACTCGCTTCTCGGTCTTGTGAGTCGTACCGATCCGCATCCAGAAGTCGCTGAATTCATCGAGGGTCATGCCATGACCGTCGTCACGCACTTCGATGCGATCCTCCTCGGGAGCGAATTCGATCGTCGCTTCGAACGCATCCGCGTCGTAGCTATTCTTGATTAGCTCCGCCAGGGCAATGTAGGGTTTGCCCACGAGTCTCTCACCGAGTTCCCTCAGCAGAGCGGCATCTATCGTGAACTTGAAGCGTGGCATAACTGAAGATACTCCTGGTCACCAGACCCGTGCTTCGACGTGACGCTTGATGCTCCTGGCGATGACTCTCCCCAACGCGACGGGGACGGCGTTCCCTACGAGCCTCCCGACGACCTTGAAGTGGACGGGATCTCCTGGGGCGACGAACTCGTAGTTTTCTGGAAAAGTTTGGAGTAGCGCGGCTTCCCGCAAGGAGATGGCACGATCTTGTTCGGGGTGTCCGAACCTACCGTTCCCGAAGCCGTAACACTGGGCAGTGAGCGTGGGGGCCGGCTCGTCCCACGCCATCCTCCCGTAGACGCTGGCATAACCCTTCCCACTCTCCTTCTTGTGACATTCGGCAACGAGTCCTGCGGGCCAGTCTCTCCAAGTACCTCCGGGCACCGACGCTCTAATCCTCCGTAAGTTCAACTCCGACAGACTACTGGTCTTGTGAAGTGGGTCGCTCTCGCTAGTCTGCCCGGGTCCGAGCGGTTCGAGGTGGCCAATCGCATCTCGAACAGTCCTGTATTCGTCGGGGGAGTGTGTCTCCTCCGCGATCTTGATTTCACCGTACTTGGAAGCAAAGAGTACCAACCTAGTCCGGTGTTGGGGAATCCCGTAATCCGGACAATAGACCTCCGGGTACTCCGTGACGTGGTACCCTTCCTCTTTCAGTCGGTCGACGAAAGCGCGATAGATCTTTCCGTCCCTAAAGGTGACCAGGTCGGGGACGTTCTCCATTGAGGCAACGTCGGGTTCCACTTCACAAATCAGGTCGGCGAACCTAGGAACCAATCTCCACTTCTCGTTCTTGTCCTCTTTCTTCTTCGTGTAAGGTGAGTAGGGTTGACAAGGTGCGCACCCGACTAGTACTTCGACATGTCCCTCCGGATACAGTGCCATGATCTCCTCGGCTGTCACGTCCTCCAATTTCTCGTTGATGAATCGCGCTCCGTCATTGTTCGTCTCGTACGCGTATCTACAGGAGTCATCGGCGTCGAGTCCTGCTACGACGTTGAATCCTTCTAGCACAAAGCCGTGGGTCAGCGCCCCAGCGCCGCAGAACAAGTCTACGACTGAACAGTTATCCATCTGTTAGCTGCTCCTGCTCGGATTTTCTTAGCTATCTTGATGACCACCTGTCTATGACGTCGTTTCCATTTCTATTGGCTCATGTGGGCTTCAAGGTGAAGTTGGGCACCATCAGACTTCTGAGGCAGTCAGACGTGATGCACTTGAGATTGTGTGCCCATTCGAAGATGGCAACGTAGAGGGTCAGGAACTTCTTGTGGACACCACGGAAAGGACGTAGGAAGTTGCGCAAGCCGGTCCAGATGCCTTCCATGGTGTTGCAGTGGACCTCCCGAATGCCATCGCCATCGTCATCGCGAGCCCACTCCTTTCGCGAATGGCAAACCGTGGCATGACCTCGGCCTGTTTCGGCGATGTGATGGTAGGCCGTATGCTCGTCGGTGTAGAGTGTCGTCGTCACTTCGGTATCGGCCTCGACCTGGGGCTGGATGGTCGCTTGCTGGGTGTTGTCGCAGACAGTGAGACGAATGTGGCCGGAGGTGCGTCCCACTACACCCAAGACCGGCGGGCGATCATTGGCCATGGTTCCCAGCCCACGACGCTTGTTGGCGCGACGGCGGGGTGGATCGTCGGGATCGTCATGTTTGCGCCCTTTCTCTCCAGCATTCTGGTACATTTCATCGGCTTCCGTCTCGGCGTCGGTCAGGGATGAACGAGGGAGATGGTCTTGGGCCAGCTTCTGAATCACATGACGTCTTTTCAGCAAGTGAGACCGATCAATCCCCAGTTCTGCGGCCAGATGGTTGGTTGGCACTCCCTGGATAATGCCGCGCATGATGAGGACGATGGTGATACACGAGTATAGGTATAGTATAGCAGATTTCAGTTTGTTTGGCAAAACAGAAAAACCACCTGTGCGGTTGACGCAGGTGGCTTTTTAAGTGAACAAGGGACACACCAGGGAGTCATCGGGCCTGCCCGGGTGCCAGATGAAGAGCGTGAAAGAGGATGAGGTACATGGCGTGGGACCAGAGCAGGGGGCAGGCGGTGGGGCCCCACTTCTCGACCCAGGGCTGAAGCATGGATGGGTCATTGAGGGTCTGAGGCATTTGCTCTGGGAGGTTCCCCTCCTCGTCAGCTTGGGCTTCCACCCAGGACAGTAGCTCTCGCGCTCTGGCTTGTTCCCCAACCTTGGCATAATACCAGGCCAGCCAGGCGGCCAGCAGCACCCACTCACCGCCGCCGTAGTAGGTGTCATCGGCGTAGCGGTGCACTCCTCCACCTTGATGGCGCAGATCGGCCTCGATCCTAGCTACGGTGGCCCGCATGATCGGGTCGTCAGGCGCCAGCAGGCGGTAGGGGGTGGCGACGCCCACGAGGCTGGCGTCGGTGGCCTCGCTTCCCACGTATTTCACCAGATGGCCGCCCCGCACGCTCTGCTCCAGCACGAAGCGGCGAATCTCGTCGGCGGTGGCGAGCCAGCTCGCGTCGCCGGCCAGCTCACCGATGGCCTGCAGGCCTGCGTAGATGGCCGCCAGGGTGTAGGGGTGGATCTTGTCCGGATGCTCCTCCCAGAGGTCGAAGCAGGGGAAGCGCCAGAGAGCGGCCAGATAGGAGCCACTGAGGTGGGCGGCTTGCTGCCAGTGAGAGGGGAGGTGGCCATTTGTCAGGCGGAGGTGTCTGGCCAGGGCCCACAGCCAGGTTCCGAATCCATCCAGTTGGAA
>CAZGKH010000198.1:0-2250 GCA_964525665.1 uncultured Anaerolineae bacterium
AGGTCAGGGACGGGCTACATCGTACTTCCACATCTCATGTCCCTTCCCTTATTGAGGGCCAGGCATCTCGCTGGCATCGCAGAATCATGGCATCCTTGGCGATGATGCCTGTCCCTCCCAATAGAATACACCTCTGACACTGGCCCCACAACGCAACCGACTTCACACCTTACAACACTGATGACAACGACGACCGAGGCATGTGTCAGACCCCCTCCTTTCTAGCCGCCAGGGTGGGCAGCGCCGGCGATGCAGTGAAATAACTACCTACAGGCTGGACAATGGCGTCCAAAGATCAGGTAGGGTCCTCAACGGACCAGCCAACGAACTCTATGGACCCTCACCGCGTGCTGCCACCCTGGCGGCGCAAACTGCCCAAAGCCACCCAATTAGTGTGGGGAGGATAAGTTATGGACTTTGCACTCAACGAAGAGCAACGCATGTTTCAGAAGATGTTCCGCGATTTCGTCACCAACGAGGTCGCGCCCCTGGCTGAGGAAATAGACCAGGAAGAAAAGCTGCCGCTGGGCATGCTGGAAAAAGCAGCCATGCAGGGCTTCATGGGAGCCCTTCTCCCAGAGGAGTACGAAGGCGTGGCTCTGGACGCCATCAGCTACTGCCTGCTGCTGGAGGAGCTTGGCAAGGCCTGCACATCCACAGCGATGACCATCAGCGTTCACAACGGGCTGGTCAGCAAGGCCATCCTGGAAAAAGGCAGCGAGGAGCAAAAGGGCAGGTATCTGGAAGCGATGGCCTTTGGGGAGAAGATAGGCTGCTTTGCCCTGACTGAACCAGCCGCCGGTTCCGATGCCACAGCCCTGGAGACCAGGGCCACACGCGATGGCCAAGACTACGTGCTCAACGGCTGCAAAACCTGGGCTACCAATGGCGAGATCGCCGACGTGTTTCTCGTCTTCGCCGTCACCGACCCCCAAGCGGGGGCCAAGGGCATAAGCGCCTTCACCGTGGAGAAAGACATGCCCGGTTTCAAGGTGGGCTACCGCGAGCCAACCCTGGGGTTGAGAGGGCTTACCTGCAACACCCTCTACTTCGACGATTGTCGTGTGTCGGCCTCCAGTCTGTTGGGCCAAGAGGGGGAAGGGCTCAAGATAGCCCTGGGAGCGCTTGACTTCGCCCGCTTGAGCCTATCGGCAGTCTGCCTGGGTGGGGCCCAGGCAGCGCTGGAGGCTGGCGTTCAGTTTGCCATGGAGCACGAGGAGTTCGGCGGGCCAATTGCCCTGAAGCAGGCGATCCAAAACTTCATCGCCGACGCCGCCGCCGAGATTGAGGCTCTGCGTTACCTGGTCTATCACACCGCCTGGTTGGCCGACACCGGAGAGCCCTATACCCGCGACGCCTCCATTGCCAAGCTCATTGGCTCTGAGGTGGCCATGCGGGCGGCCAACAACATGCTCCAGGTACACGGCGGCTTCGGCTACATGAAAGAATATGCCATTGAGCGCATGTATCGCGACTTCCGCGCCCTGCAAATCGTGGAAGGAACTAGCGAGATACAGCGCTTTATTATCGCCAGAGACATTCTCAAGGAGAAGGGTCTGGCGATCAAGCCGTAGCTGGTTATTGGTTATTGGATATTGGATATTGGGTATTGGAGGTTCGCAATGGACTTCAGTTTTCCGAAAGAATATCAACTCTTCCGCCGCATGGTGCGCGATTTCGTGGAGAACGAGGTGCGCCCTCTGGCCAGGGAGATAGACCGCGACCATCGGGTTCCGTTCGAAACCATCAAGAAACTAGCTGAGCCGGGTCTGCTGGGCGTGCCCTTTCCCCAGAAGTACGGCGGGGTTGGAGCAGGCGAGACCGGCTACTGCATCCTGATGGAGGAACTGGATAAGGTCTGCCCCTCAACAGCCGCCATCGTCGGCACCCACATCGGAATCGGGGCCATGTCTATCTATCTGGGCGGCACCGAAGAGCAGAAGCAAAAGTACCTTGTCCCCATGTCCAAGGGTGAGCTGATCGGCGCCTTTGCCCTCACGGAGCCTGGGGCCGGGTCTGACGCCGCATCCATCACAACCAGGGCCGTGCGCGACGGCGACTACTATGTCCTCAATGGCGCCAAGAACTTCATCACCAATGGCGGCCACGCCGACATTATCAGCGTCATGGCGGTCACTGATCCCTCCCTTGGAGCACGCGGAGGGGTGACAGCCTTCATCGTGGAAAAGGAGTTTCCCGGCTTCACGGTGGGCACCTCAGAGAACAAGATGGGCATCAGAGGCAGCAACA
>CAZGKH010000198.1:2350-4217 GCA_964525665.1 uncultured Anaerolineae bacterium
CCCGGCTTCACGGTGGGCACCTCAGAGAACAAGATGGGCATCAGAGGCAGCAACACGTCTGAGCTGATCTTCGAGGACTGCCGAGTGCCCAAGGAGAACGTGCTGGGCCAGTTCGGGGCCGGCTTCATCACCTTCATGAAAACCCTGGACATAGGGCGCGTCAGCCTGGGGGCCGGCTGCCTGGGAGGGGCGCAAGCCTGCCTGGAGGGCAGCATCCAGTGGGCCAAGACCCGTCAGCAATTCGGCGCGCCCATCGCCCAGAAGCAATCGGTGCATTTCATGATCGCCGACATGGCGACCGAGATCGAGGCTCTGCGCTCTCTGATCTACCGCACCGCCTGGTTGGTGGATACCGGCCAGCCCTTCACCAAGGAAGCGGCCATGTGCAAGCTATACGGCTCCGAGGTGATCCATCGCTGCATTGACAGGACACTTCAGATTCACGGTGGGCTGGGCTACAGTCGGGACTTCTGGGTTGAACGCGCCTTCCGCGACCAGCGCATCGCCGAGATCTTCGAGGGCACCAGCCAGATTCAGCGTATCGTCATCGCCAGCAACCTCTTCCGACCAGAGGGAGTGCGTATAAGCGCGTAGCTGGTTGCTGAATACTGGAAGCTGAATACTAAAAGCTAAATACTGGAAAGCGGGAGAAGGAGGGCATGATTGCTAAGAGCTATCGTGATTGGCCTATGTATCAATTGGCGTTCAAGCTAGCTGTTGAGATCCACAGAATGTCCCTCCAACTGCCGAAGTATGAGATGTACGAGGAAGGAAGCCAAATCAGACGATCGTCCAAATCCATACCAGCGAACCTTGCCGAGGGGTATGGTAGACGGCGATACAAGAACGACTACATCAAGTTCCTGGTCTATGCCCTGGCTTCGTGCGACGAAACCAGAGTGCACCTTGACTTGCTTCACAAAACTAACGAACTGCCTCAGAAGCGATATGACCATTTCACCGAACAGTACATCATTTTGGGCAAACAGCTCAACAAATTCCTTCAATCAATCATCAAGAGCCACCAGGAGCCCTACAGGTGAACCCAGCCTCCAACTAGTTTCCAGCTTTTAGCTTTCAGTTTCTAGCTTTCAGCTTCCAAGAAGGAGAGTCTATCCATGCGAGTAATCGTCCCCATCAAGCAGATCTTGGACCCCGCCGGCTTCACCGTCCACCGGCGACTGGAGAAGGTCTTCGTCAACCAAGAGAACTACATCATCAACCCCAACGACAGGAACGCCCTGGAGATGGCTTTGCAGTTGAAAGACATCCACGGAGCCGAGGTCATCACCCTCAGCCTGGGAGAGCCCAGAGCTGATGACGCGCTGAGGGAGGCTCTAGCCATGGGAGCTGACCAGGCGTTTCTGCTGACCGATGAGCCCTTTGCCGAGGCCGATGCCGCCGCCGCTGCCCTGGCTCTGGGCAAAGCAATTGAGCAAATCGGCGACTACGATCTCGTCCTCACCGGGCAGAGCGCCTTGGATACCGGCGCCAGCCAGATCGGCCCGCGTCTGGCTGAGTACCTGGGCTTGCCGCAAGTTCTGGAAGTCCATCAGGTATCTGGCTTGAGCGACGGGAAGCTGAGGGCCAAACGAAATTGGAAAGACGGATACGCCGAGGTAGAAGTCGGCCTGCCCGCGCTGCTCAGCGTCGCTCCCCAGGCCAACCAGCCCCGCTATCCACACGGAGCGCGCATCATGAACGCCTATCGGGAGTGGGAGGTCACCACCTGGGACCTGGCCGATCTGGGTCTGAGCGAAGAGGAGCTCAGCCCCTTGATTGGCCTCAAACGCAAGGTCTTCCCTCCAGAGCAAACATTGGGGGAGATCATAACGGGCACGCCTGAGGAGGCGGCGAAGGAACTGGC
>CAZGKH010000198.1:4317-7474 GCA_964525665.1 uncultured Anaerolineae bacterium
CTTCTGACGGGCGAAGCAGTTGAGGAAGAAGAGGAGATCGCCTATCGGAACATCTGGGTGGTGGTCGAGGCGGAGGACGGCGCTCTGACGCCGGTCAGCCTGGAGATGGTGGGCAAGGCGCGGGAGCTGGCTGACGCCCTGGGCGCCTATGTCCACTCCGTCCTGCTGGGTGAGGGGCTGGATGGCCTGACTCAAGTGTTGATCCAACATGGAGCCGACAGCATCTACCTGGCCGACAATCCGCACTTGGCCGAATATCACCTGGAAACCTACGCCCAGGTGCTAGGCGACCTGTTCCAGGAGCAGAAGCCAGAGATCATCCTCTTCGGAGCCACCGAACTGGGCCAGGAATTGGCGCCACGCCTGGCTCAACGCCTGGGGACTGGCCTGATCTCCGATTGCCTGGACCTATTCATTGATGAAACCGAGCGCGTCCTGCTAGCCACGCACCCGGTCTACAGCGGTGAGTATTTCCACGTCAGCACCTTCCTCGGAACCAAGCCCCAGATAGCCACGGTGCGCCCCGGCGCCTTCCGCCCTCCCTTCGCCGACGAGTACCGCTACGGTGACACGGAGGAAGTCGTCGTTGATCTAGACGGAACCGAGGGCAAGGTTAAGCTGCTCAGCGTAGCCGCCGATAAAGCCCGACCTCAAATGCCTTTATCCAAAGCCAGGATCATCGTCGCTGGCGGACGGGGCATGGAAGATGCTGAAGGTTTCACGCTGGTCGAGGAGTTGGCGGAGGCCCTGGGCGGCCAGGTGGCAGGCTCACGCGGGGCCCTCGACGAGGGCTGGATCGGCGAAGAGCAACTGGTGGGACTGAGTGAGATCACGGTCAAACCCAACCTCTATATCGCGTGTGGGATCGCCGGAGATGTATACCACTATTTCGCCATGCAGGAGTCTGAGTTTGTGGTGGCCATTCACAAGGACCCCAACGCCCCGATTTTCAAGATAGCCAACGTTGGCATCGTGGGCGATCCCAAAGAGGTCATCCCACCGCTGCTGGCGGAGCTGAGAGAGCTGTAAACGGATTTCTAGAGCGGATTGAGCGGATATTGGCCGCTTCCAATCCGTTCAATCTGTTCCCCGAATCCGTTGGCAGCACTCTGGTTAGCCATTAGCAGACAACAAACGGGTAGATGCGCATAGACTGCCATCTACCCGTTTGCTTATCTAGGGGGAATGTGCTATCATATTCTTAGCACAGCTTTCCGTAGATCTGTTCCGCTCTTCTGCTCACGGCGGACCCTAGTCCGCCGCCTTCGGCACTCAGGAATCTCGCTTTTTGGTGCCCAGAAGGGCGCGGGACTAGGGTCCCGCGCGAGCGGGGGGAATTTATGGAACGAACTTATGCAACGATGTACTTAGCCCTGCTCTGGAGGCAAAGCATGAGAGAAGCGTTCATCGTCGCTGCAAATCGCACGCCCATCGGACGCTTCGGCGGAATGCTGAAGGAGATGACGGCCGCCGAGCTAGGGGCGGAGGCTATAAGAGAAGCCGTACTCCAGGCCAGCCTGGAGGGGCCTACCATCAGCCACGTTATCCTGGGCAACTGCATGGGAGCCGCCACGCTGGGCCAGGTGCCCGCTCGCCAGGCAGCCCTCAAAGCTGGTATACCCGACAGCGTCCCCGCCATGGCCATCAACACGGCTTGCACCTCGGCGCTCCAGGCAGCCGGCCTGGGCTTTGCTCTGATCCGCCACGGCGAGGCCGAAGTCGTCGTCGCCGGCGGGATGGAGAGCATGAGCCAGGTGCCCTACATCCTGCCCCAGGCCCGTTGGGGTTATCGGCTGGGGCATGGGCAGATCATGGATGCCCTCACCAACGCCCTTACCTGCCCCATTAGCGGGGTTCAGATGGGCGTCTTCGCCAGCCAGGTAGCCAAAGAGTATGGCATCAGCCGCGAGGAGCAAGACCGCTGGGCGCTGAGGAGCCAGCAACGCTACCAGGCAGCTAGGGCAGCGGGCAAGTTCAGCGACGAGATCGCGCCCGTAGAGGTGCTGACTCGCCAGGGCAAGGTCGTGGTGAGTGAGGACGAGCAGCCTCGACCTGACACAACCTACGAGAAACTGGCTACACTGCCGCCAGCTTTCGAGCCTGAGGGGACAGTGACAGCGGGCAACGCGCCGGGCCTCAACGACGGAGCAGCGGCGCTGGTTTTGATGTCCCGGCAGGCAGCCGAGGCCAGGGGCCTGGATCCGCTGGCGAGGATCGTGGCCACCGCCGTTGCTGCCACTGCGCCCCGGCTTATCAATGTGGCGCCCGCTCTGGCCGCCCAAGACGCTCTCCAAAAAGCCGGTCTGACTGTTGAGGACATTGACCTGTGGGAGATCAACGAGGCTTTCGCTGCCGTCACCCTGACCGCTATCCAGATATTGGGCCTGGACCCGGAACTGGTCAACGTCAACGGAGGCTCGGTGGCCATCGGCCATCCGGTGGGGGCCACAGGGGCGCGCATTTTGATGACCCTGATCTACGAGCTGCGCCGCCGGGCTGGGGGGATGGGCCTGGCCACCATCTGCGGTGCGGGGGCGCATGGGTATGCGATGATTGTGGAGGTAGCTGAATATCCAATATCTAATAGCTAATAGCTGCTATTGGGTATTGGATATTAGATATTGAGGAGTGAGACCGTGTTGAGTCTACGCGACATCCTATCCGCCCAGCGAAACCTCGGCGACTTGATTGCCAGGACGCCGCTGGAGTATTCGTTTCTGCTGAGCCAGCGGGCCGGTTGTCAGGTGTATCTTAAGCTGGAGAATTGGCAGAAGACGGGCTCTTTCAAGGTGCGGGGAGCGATCAACAAGGTCGCCAGCCTGACCGAGGAAGAGAAAGCCAGGGGGCTGGTGACGGCATCGGCGGGGAACCACGCCCTAGGGGTCGCCTACGCCGCCCGAGCCTGGGGCAACGTACCAACCACCGTATTCATGCCCGTCAACGCTCCTACCTCCAAGCTGAAAAAGCTGAAGGAGTTTGAATGTGATGTTCGCCTCTCAGGAAGCTTCTACGACGAGGCCCATCACGCCGCCGAGGAGTTCGAGCGACTTCACGGCGCCACTTATATCCACGCCTACGATGACCCCCTGACCATCGCCGGCCAGGGCACGGCGGGGCTGGAGATCATGCAGGACCCACCCCAGGCCGAAGCCATTCT
>CAZGKH010000199.1:0-3971 GCA_964525665.1 uncultured Anaerolineae bacterium
GCAGGGTTGTTCAGTTCTAAAACCAATACCGCTCAGTTGAGACTTCGGAAGTCTGGTCTGCCTGGAACTGAACAGCCCTGACTTGCGTCGCTGTCCCACTGCACAAGGCGCCCTCGGTCAGGCAACGCCCAACCGCGGAGACCTTTCTGTTTACTGGATGATTGTCTCAGGGCATGAGGCTCGTGGCCCACTTGCAAGGAGGAACTATTAATGAAGGCCAAAACGTTACTCGTGAGAAGACGGCAAATGAGTACCATCATCATCTCACTGTTCGTTATCTTTGCCACCATAGCCATTCTGCTGGGGCAGTTGATGTTGTCGCCAACCCGCGCCCTGGACCAGTTACTACCTGGTACTATTGTGGTGGCGGAGCAGGGCACGGGCAGTGTGCTTGTCTTCCTGCCCGACGAGACGGAGGAGGTTCTGGCGACTGGGTTGCAGGACCCGCGGGGTGTGGCGATAGAAGATGATGGCAGTGTCATTGTCGTGGAACAGACCGCTGGGAAGATTATCCGCATCGCGCCAGGCGGGGGCCAAGAGACGGTGGTTTCGGGCCTGGATCATCCCGAGGGGGTAGCGATCGACCCAGGGAGTGGCGACATCATCGTCTCCACTTTTGGCGACGGCCGTCTGCTCCGCATCGCTCCTGATGGGAGCAGCGTAGAGGAGCTGGTGCAGGGCTTGCAGGGGCCAACGGGAGTGGCTGTAGCCGGCGGTGTGCCGGGCGCGGCCCTGGCCACCAGTGGCGTGGCTCAGCCTGGAGACATTTTCGTCGCCGAGTGGGTCACTGGAAGCCTCCTGCGTGTGTCCGCCGATGGCAGCAGCGTCACATCCATCACCCAGCAGTTGGCGAACCCGGATATGATTGCGCTGGCGCCGGACGGGTTGGTTTACGTGGCGAACTTTTCTGCCGGGCAGCTCGTCGCAGTGGATCCTGAAACAGGTGAGCTGCAGGTGATCGCGGATGGTCTGGTGGGTCCTGTGGGTGTCGCCGTGGATCCGCTGACCACGTCACTTGAACCAGACACCCTGGCTCAGACTCAACCCGTTACCCTTACCATACTCGTCACCAATAGTGGGCAGAACGAGGTGCTGAGAATTGACCCCCAGACGGGCGGGTCCACAAGAGAGGCGGACGTTGATAACGGGGCCGGAATCGCTGTTGTCACACAACCCCCGCTCTCCATCGTGCCCGAATTCAACGTATCCATCGAACCGGAAATCAAACCCCCCTGCGGCGAGTGCCGTACCTCTAGTGGGGGCATCGGCCTCGATCCGTGTCCTAAGTGTAAACGTATCGGCGACCAGTCCCCCGCCCAGCAGGACAGCGGCGGGCGTACAGTCTACTTACATAGTGGCGAATTCATCCACTCTGCGGTGGATCTGGAGATCCCAGGGCGGGGCTTGAACTGGCGCTTCGAGCGCAAGTACCGCAGCGGCATCTCTTACGACGGGCCGCTGGGCCACAACTGGGAGTTCAACTACAACCGGCGCCTGGTGGAAGTGACGGCCCAGAATTTGGCTCAAGCCGAGAAGGCGGTTGCGGATGCTGAAGTAGGCGACGCGGTCCGCATGGACGGCAACAGCCGCGCCGATCTCTACGCGCGGAATCCCGACGGCTCGTTCAATGCGCCGGTCGGATTCTACACCCAACTCGTCAAGAATCCAGATGGCACCTTCACCGAACGCGATTATCAGGGGACAAAGGTCTCCTACAGCCAGCCTGGCGCGGACGGTGTCGCCCGCATGACAAGCTGGACCGACGGTCAGGGCAACACCATGCGCTTCGAGTACGATGCGCAGGGGCGACTGGAGCGCGTGCTGGACACCCTGGGCCGGCCCATCACTTACCATTACAATGACCAGGACCGCCTGGCCTATGTTCTAGACTTCAATAGCCGGCGAGTCACCTTCACCTACGACGACAACGGCGACCTGGTAGAGGTAGCGTCGCCAGCCGTCACGGGCACCCCCCACGGCAACGACTTCCCTCAGGGGAAGACGACTCGCTATGCCTACAGCAGCGGCTCCTCCGACCCCACGCTGAACCACAACCTGATCACTATCACCGCCCCCAACGAAGTGGCGGCAAGTGGCCCGCCGCGGATCCAGGTGGAATACGACGACCAGGACCGCGTCGTAGGCTACACCATCGGCGGCACCAACGCCACGGGCATATCGGCTGGCGGCACCATCAGCTACACCTACACGACCCTGGCTGCGGCCTGGGCGGCTGGCCTGAACAGCCCCGTGTCGGAGACCGAGGTCTTCGACCGCAACGGCAACCGGGCAGTCTATCAGTTCAACAGCCTGGGCAACATCGTCACCATCCGCGAGTACACCAACCGGGACGTGCGCCCCACGGAGCCGGCCTTGTACGAGACGAGCTACGAGTACAACGCGGACGGCGAGCTGCGTCGGCAGATCTATTCCGAAGGCAATTCCGTTGAATACGTCTACGACGAGACCAACCCCGACCGCCTCCAGCAGGGCAACCTCCTGATGGTTATCCAAACCCCAGACGCCAGGCGCGGCGGGGATCAGGCCTTCATCAAGACGACCTACGCCTACGAGCCCATCTACAACCAGGTCCGCACCGTGACCGAGCCACGGGGCAATGACCCCAGCTACGTGCCCCGGACCTGCACTGAGCAAAGCGAATGTGACGGCGGGACGTGGTCGGCGGAGCGCTATACGACGATGTCCACCTTCGACTACGAGGAAAGCTGCGACTTCGCGGCCATCGGCGCCAAGTCGGGCCGCACCGCCGCCGAGGTGCAGCAACTGCTGACCGCGGCCGGCCTATGCGCCGCCCCCCTGGGGGACGTCAACGGTGATGAGGTTACAGACCAGATCAACGGCAACTTCATCCGTATTCAGTATCCCACTGTCAACCTGCTGCCGGGATCCAACCAGGCCCTGGTCGAGGGCGACACGGCACAGGAGATCGTGGAGCTGTACACCTACAACTCGTTCGGCCAGATACTGAGCACGACGGACCCCGAGGGCAACGTGGATGTCTACGTGTATTACCCGGAGCGAGACCCGAACGGGGATGGCATCATTGACAACCCAGCGGGCGACCACGACGCTGGCGGCTACCTGAAGCAGGTGACCAGTGATACCATCAACGCCGCTGGCCGCAACTCCGGCAGCGACCCGACGCCGACGACCATCCGCCACCTCTACGAGTACGACTCCGTGGGCAACGTCACCCGTAGGGTGGATGGCCGGGGCATCGCCACCGACTACGTGGTCAACGAGCTGAACCAGGTGGTGCAGATCGTTCGCGCTGCTGCCCACGACGTCTTCACGCCCGACCCAGCGGAGCCGCTCGCGCTCACCGACTTCCAGTACCTGGAGAACGTTTTCTACGACGCCAACGACAACGTCAGCCGCCGCCAGGTCGAGGATCGGGGCAACACCAGCAACGTCGGCGGCGACAACGTCGGCAGCGGTACCGCCCTCGTGGACTATGTGTATCAGTACGACGTTCTCGACAACCAAATCCAGATGACCGAGGAAGTCAGCGACACGCTGGACCTGGTCACCCGCTACCGCTACGATCCCAACGAGAACCTGGTGTTGGTGATCCAACCCGAAGGCAATGCCACCGCCTCCGTTTACGACGAGCGGGATCTGCTGTTCCAGAGCACCCGTGGCGCGGCGGCGCCACCGCCGCTGGCGCTGTTGGCCGCTGGCGACCCCACTGACTACGACGTGCGGGGCGGGCTGCCCTCCACCATGACCTCCCACTACGATGGCAACTGCAACCTGATCGAGACGGTGGACGCCGCCGACACCGACGGCTCCGCCGCCAACAACCATGTCCTGAGCGTAGCCGAAGGATCCGACCTGGGCGGCACTGGCGACCGCACCCGTACCCTCTACGATGGCTTCGATCGGCCTACGAGCGTCGTGGACAGCGTGGGCAACCAGACGGTCTACCAGTACGACCCGGCGAGCAACGT
>CAZGKH010000199.1:4071-7473 GCA_964525665.1 uncultured Anaerolineae bacterium
CGCGCCCGCCCGACGTGGCCGACGGCGCGTCTGACATCGGCAAGGGTGATATCACCCCCGACGACAATCAGGGTATCCCCGGCATCAGCGGCGTCACCATCATCGGCCGGGTGAGCACCCGCGCAGAGTACGACCGCAACTCGCGCCGCACCTTCACCGTCGAGGACGACGGTGACACGACCCGGATATTCTACGACGGCGCTGACCGGGTGATCAAGACCATCGATCCTGAGAGCAACACCGTCGAGACGGCCTACGATGACAACGGCAACGTCATCGAGACGCGCGAGACTGACGTCTCTCAGGTGACGGGCGTCCCTGACGAGGTATTCCTCACCACCCATTTCTACGACAGCCTCAACCGCCTGCAGCGCTCGGTGGACAACATCGGCCAGACGACCGACTACCGCTACGACTCCCGAGACAACCTGGTGGCCGTGGCCGATGCCCAGGGTTCGCTGACCGGGGCAACCATCGCCCGCCGCGCCTTCACTGGTGGGGCACTCACCGTCAACGACGTCAACGACTTCGGCAACGTCACCCTCTACTCCTACGACGGCCTCAACCGTCAGACCCGCGAGGAGACGGTCTTAACCGCCTCGGGCCAGGGCGACGGCGTCAACATCGGCGCGACCCTGGAGGGAGTGAAGTCCACGACACCCCCCTCTGACCCGACCCAGGCCGCTGACGGCCTGATCACCGTCTACTACGACTGGGACCGCAATTCCTTGCTGGCCAGCGTCACCGACGACAACGGCAACCAGACCCAATACACCTACGACAACCTCGATCGGCGGCTGACCGAGACCAAGGGGGTCTGCGTCCCGCCCGCCCTGGCCGACCGCTGCGACCCATCCACGACCATCACCTACGAGTACGACCCAGACGACAACGTGGTCCGCTTCACTGATGAAAACGGCTCTGTTGTCAACTCTCAGTTCGACGCCATCAATCGCCGCACTGCCAGCAACGTCACCCGCGCGCCGGGCGTGGTGGGCACCACCGCCACATCCTACGAGTACGACGGCCTCTCCCGCCTGACCCGCGCCACGGACAACAACGAACCGGGTGACGCCAGTGACGATTCGACCATCACCTTCGCCTACGACAGCCTCAGCCGGGTCATTGAGGAGACACAGCAGATGGGCAGCTTGTCGGCCAAAGCCGTATCTTCCGCCTGGCGGGCGGAGAACCTGCGCGTTCACCTGACCTACCCTAACGAGCGTGCCCTTGGCCACACGTACGATGACCTGGATCGGCTCCAGGCCATTCAGGAAGAATCCCCCTTCACCCCCACGCCGACTCCAACACCGACCAGCACCCCCACGCCCACAGTAACGCACGCGGTGTACCTGCCTATCATCGTGAAAGGAGCCGTATCCGGCGGCAGTCAGTCAGTGACAGGTTCTGCCGATGGCCAGTTCGTAGTGGCGACCCTTCGCCCCGGCTCGGGGCGTGCTTCAGTCGTTACCACAAACGAAACCATCGCCGAATACACCTACATCGGCCCGGGGGCGCGCCTGCTGAAACGCACCTACGCCAATGGCGTGCGCCTGACCTACCTGGACGGCGCCGGCACTGCCGACGTAGGCTACGACGGCCTGCGCCGCCCGGTGCAGCTCCGGCACCTGCGCGCCGACAACTCCCTGGTGGTGGGCTTCACCTATACCTACGACCGGGTGAACAACAAGCTCAGTGAAGTGAAACTGCACGACACGGCCAACAGCGAGCAGTACGACTACGATTCCGCCTACCGCCTCACCCACTTCGACCGGCCGGACGCCAATGCCATCGCCCCCCTGCACAGCGACTGGACCCTGGACGGCGTCGGCAACTGGCAGCAGGTGGACGGCGAGGCGCGCCAACACTCCTCGTTCAACGAGATCATCCAACGAGACGCGGCGCTCATCCTCTCCGACGACAACGGCAACGTGACTGACGACGGCACCTACACCTTCGAGTGGGACTACCAGAACCGCCTGCGCACTGTCATCCGCAAGAGTGACGGCGCTCTGATTGCCACCTACGCCTACGACGCCATCGGACGCCGCATCCGCAAGGTGGTGACCCACTCCGGCGCCCTGGACGGCACCACCGAGTTCTACTACGACGGCTGGCAGGTGCTCGAGGAGCGGGACGAGGCCGATGCCCTGGTCCAGCAGTACGTGTACGGCATCTACATTGACGAGCCGCTGGTGCTGGACCGCAACCTGGATGGCGACGACAGCGCCACCGGTCTCGGCGACCAGCGCCTGTTCTACCACCAGAATACGCTTCACTCGGTGTTCGCTCTGACCGATGATAGTGCGGCCACGATTGTGGAGGGCTACCACTACGACGCCTACGGGCGCCAGACCGTGTTCGGTCCAGGGCCGAACGAAGTGGTGGACTTCGGTGGCGACGACGTGGTGACCGCCAGCGGCGACAGCGCCCTGAACAGTCCGTACATGTATACCGGCCGCCGGCTGGACGGTGAGACCGGGCTGTATTACTACCGCAACAGATACTTGAATACAGGGCAAGGGAGGTTCGTTTCAAGGGATCCGATAGGTATTTGGGCCGTTCAAGCCAACCTAGGAAATGGGTATAGCTATGTTGGTAATAGTGGGATGAATTACACTGATCCCTTTGGCCTTGGTACATGGGTAGGCGTGGGTGTTCAATCGGGCGGGTTCCTTTTCTTCGGTGGAGTTCAAACATGGATCGGAGTCGTAGGGAACCCAGACACACACGAAAAATGTAAGATCATGGTAATGTGTTTTCAGATTGGAGGCGGGCTAGGCGGGGGCGGGGGTGTCTCTGTGGGGATAAGCTTTAATGGTCCGAGCCAGGGCAGTCAGCTCGCGGGTTGGGGCGTCAGTTCATTCGGAAGTGCTTCACTGGGTCCTGCAAACTTGGGGGCAGCAGTTAGTACTGGTGGAGGAGAAGTTTCCGGAGGCGGTGCAATTGGAGTTGGCCCTAGTTTTGGTGCTTCATTAAGTGGGGGAGCACAACTCTGTAAGACAAAATTGTACGGGTGTTGGAAGCCTAGGCGGAGGCCTAAGCGTAGACCTCCGCCTCTACCCAAAGATGAGCCTCCTCCTGAGCGTAACCCTGTGTCTACAGAGCCTGGCGGACCTCTTAAACCTAAGCTTCCACTTGAGCCTCCTCCCCCCACTCCTCTGTCGCCGTGGCTTTGGGAACCTCCAGGATTCACTGTGATGCTTCAGAAGCCCAGGTGCCGGGAACTCCCCGTCACCATGTGGCACGAGGGATGGAGGATCGCGTCGACCACAATTGGAAGCGAATTGGTAGCGATGGAGCTGTCAGGTTACAGTATGCCGATCTATCATTGAAAGGCGGCAAATCAGAATTGGCCGTTGAAACCCGAATAGCCGTATGAAGACGCAGTGCGTTTGTGGA
>CAZGKH010000200.1:0-7466 GCA_964525665.1 uncultured Anaerolineae bacterium
CCATAGCCGCCAACGCGCCCTTCATGTCACAGGCGCCCAGGCCGTACAGCACCCCACCCTCGATCTCGGCTCCGTAAGGGTCGCGGGGCCAGGAAGCAGGGTCGCTGACGCTCACGGTGTCCATGTGACCGTCATAGATGAGCCTGGGGCCGGGGCCAGCGCCACGGTGTCCTGAGCTTGTCGAAGGAAGACAACCGATGACGTTTCCGATGCGATCATGTCGCACCTGTGGGAAACCCACCCGCCGCATCTCCTCCGCCAGGCGCTCGGACAGTGCCTTCTCCTGGGTAGAGATACTGGGTATGCGAACCAGATCCTGAAGGAACGCAACTAGGTCGTTTCGGTCTTGGGAGGATAGATCAAACATATCACAAACCTCGAATTCCAATATCCAACTTCAATATGCTCCTCTGCCGGCAAGGACAGCGGGGATGGTCTTCAGGGCGATTTTGAGATCCAACAGAGGCGACCAGTTCTCCAGGTAGTAGATGTCCAGCAGGCACATCTCATCGAAGGTAAGCTGGCTGCGACCGCTGACCTGCCAGAGGCCGGTGATGCCCGGCGAGATCTCCAAGCGCCTGCGGTGCCACTCCTGATATTGCTCGACTTCCGAAGGGAGGGCTGGACGCGGGCCGACCAGACTCATCTCTCCCAGCAGTACATTGTAGAGTTGGGGAAGCTCATCCAGGCTGGTGCGACGCAGGAACTTGCCCACTCGAGTACAGCGCGGATCATCACGAATCTTGAAAGTTACGCCCACGACTTCATCCCGGTCCGCCAATTGACGGCGTTCCTCCTCTGCCCCCTGACGCATGGAGCGGAACTTGTAGAACACAAACCTGCGTCCCCCCTTGCCCACCCGAACCTGTTTGAAAAGTATGGGGCCAGGGGAATCCAGTTTGATGGCCACGGAGATCAGAAGCAGCAAGGGGGAGAGAAGGATCAACCCTACCAAAGACACTACGAGGTCGCTGGCCCGCTTAAAGGCCAGGTTCCAGCCAGTGATAGACACCTCTTTGACACCGATAATGGGAATCCCCCCCAGGTCTTCGATGTCCACCCGACTGAGGGCCAACTGAAACAAGTCGGGTACGATGCGAGCCCGAACCTGTTCCCGCTCACACTGCCGCATGATTCCTAGAATCTTGCGATGATGCATCCAGGGCAGGGTGATGATGACCTCATCAATGGCCTCTTCTTGCACAACGCGGGGCAGGTTATCAACGCTCCCCAAAGCCCTAAAGCGCCCGATGTCGGTCCTACTCTTCTCGGCGTCATCATCAACGAAGCCAATGACCTGGTAACCTAGTTCAGGCTGCGCCACGATGTTGCGCATCAACCTACGGCCCACTTCCCCAGCTCCGACTATGAGCACGCGATCCACCCCCAGGCCCCGCCGCATGCGACTTTCCAAGACCCAGCGCTTGATCAGGCGGCTGAGCGAGAGCAAAGTGACGATTATCCCCCCTGCCCATAAGAACATCAGGCGTGAGTAGACCAGAGGGCGAAACCAGAAGGTGATGGCCGTTACGATGACGATGCCTGTGGTGGTGGTGCCTACCAGAGCGTAGACCTCGTCGAGCCAGGAGGCGCCGCGAGGCTGATTGTAAACTCCCCCCAGCTTGTAGGCCATCATCAACAGAACCGTCAACACCAAAGCGAAAGGTATGTACATCCGAAAGGGAGCATAGTTAGCAGGATCTACGGTGCGAAACCACTGCAGGACGTAGCGCACCCAATAAGCAGCGGCGAAGGCCAGGTTAATGAGCGCCACATCCGTCAGGGCCATTATCAGAGAAACCCGTTGCCGATATCGCTCAAACATCTTCGTACTCCATTGCTCGCTGGTAGACCTGCACCGTCTCCTGAGCCGTTTTTGTCCACGAAAAGCCTTTAGCTCTTTGTAAGCCCCGCTTCCTCATCTCCTGCCGCAGGGCCTCGTCGCCCAAAGCCCGCCTCATGGCCTCCGCCAGCCCCTCGACGTCCAACGGGTCAACCGTCAACCCTGCACTGTGTCCCTGGGACCCAGTACCAGGGGCCTCGCCCACCACCTCCGGCAGCGACGAGGTGTTGGCCGTGACCACCGGCGTCCCACAGGCCATAGCCTCCAGCGGTGGCAGGCCAAAGCCCTCGTAGAGAGAAGGGTAAACGAAGAGCTCCGCCGCGTTGTACCACAGAGGCAACTCGCTGACAGGTATGTAGCCGGGAAACATCACCTGGTCCTCTAGACCCAACTCCTCCACGCGGGCGAAAACATCCTCGTAGAACCAACCCTTGGCTCCACCGATGACCAGATGCAGGTTTCCGATTTTCGATTTTCGATTTCCGATTTCCTGATCCCTCACATCTCGCCTGAACGCGGCATACGCCTCTAGGAGCGTCGTTAAGTTTTTGCGCGGCTCGATGGTCCCCACAAAGAGGACAAAATGCTCCGGCAAGCCTCTTCTGAGCCGAAAAGCGGCCACCTGGGCCTCAGGCAGGGGGTGGAAGGCCTCGTCCCTTCCGCAATAAACCACATCCACCTTGTCGGGCGGAACCCCCAGCAGGCGGACCACATCGCGCTTGGTGCTCTCCGAGATGGCGATGATGCGCCTGGCCTTCCTCACCGAGAAACGGGTGAAGAGTCCCAGATAGAAGCGCTTGAAGCGCTTGAAACTCTCAGGATAAAGGAGAAAACTGAGATCATAGATAGTAACCACCGACGGACAACGCGACAGCAAAGGCGTGACGAAAGCCAGGGCGTGGAGTAAGTCCACCCCCTCTTTTCGCAAAGCGAAAGGTTGAACCACCTGTTCCCAGAAGATCCTGACCACTGGTCTGGCAGTAGGCAGCCGCGAAACTTTCAACGCCAGCCCCGGACTGGTGAACCGCCCATCGCCGATGAAAGCCGTATAGCGGTTATCGTGGTCAACGCGAGGCAGATGGGTGAGCAGATTGTGGATGTACCAGTTGATGCCCGCGCCCCGATAGGTCTCTGCCGGGGACAGGAGGTGGGCATTTAGGCCGATGTGCATTGGCTTGTGGCTTATAGCAGATGGCATATAGCTTCTATGATGGGCGAAGGTCTCCCGACCGTTGGGCGAGGTCTCTGACCGAGCCCTCTCCGCCTCGGTCAGGAGACAGGTAGTCACAGTTCACAGCTAGGGGATCAGCCCCATCAATTGATGACGAAGCCGGAACAGAAACTCGCCGGGGCGAAGGATGATGATCTTTTCGCCTTCGGGATGATAGTGCTTGATGTTGAAGGTCACCAGGTAATGACATCGGTGGAGCAGGGCTGCCGCCAGCAGGGGCAGATCATCAACATGAGCCTGCCCCTGTAAGGAGACCAATTGGTTTACGTGGGGATCATCAACCAACCTGATGGCTGACTCGACCAGCAGCCTAAAGGCGGGCAGGGCCTGGGGCATCTTCTGCCGCAGGTTTCGTTCTGCTTCCATCTTCACCTGTTGAGAAATGATCCCTTCAATGATGGTCAGATCCGATAGGTGTAGGAGAATATGGCTGGCCCCGGCCGTGGAAGCGGAGCCGGCGATGAGCACGTCGGCATCAATGAAGAGCCTGGGCTTAATCAGGGCTTCCGTACTTCTCTCGGTAGTAGCGTCGTCGTTGCTCATCCAAGCCCTCCAGTAGATCTTCTATGCTCAGCCCGGCCTCCTGGCGCAGCCGCTCGATCTCCGCCGCCAACTTGGGCACCAGGGACACCTTGGGGGCCACGAAAAAGGCCCCATCCAGGTCAATGAGAGTCAAGGTATCCCCAGTCTCCAGGTTGTGCCGCTGGCGTAGTTTGGCGGGCAGGGTGATCACCCCCCGTTGCCGGATTTGGACGGTATTAGCTTCCATAAGGCGCCTCCTTGGAAAAGATGAAGTTGCAGAATATCAGCATTTCAGCCATATTATAGCATCAATAATCATCAGGGGCAAGTCCGCCAGGGGCTCCGCTCCGCTCAAGCCCCTGGCTCAGTCTACGAAGCCCCGTTGGGGCTGAACTTGACAGGCCGATAGGCCTTTGTATATTGAGCCCGACGGCTTTAGCCCCGGGCGGGGTAGCTCCGCACAGTAACTCGCGGTACACCTGATACGTCTTCGCTGCCACTTGGGCCTGGGTGTAGCGGGCCAGCACCCGTTCTCGTCCCCGTCGAACGAGTTCATCTCGCAAAGCTGGATCGGCCATCAGTTGCGATAGCTGGTCCCGCAGAGCTCGCTCGTCGCCCTCGGCGAAGACCAGGCCTGCATCGCCGATGACGTTGGGTATCTCCCCTGAGTCCGACCCCACCACCGGCACCCCGCAGGCCATAGCCTCGATCAATACCCGTCCGAACTGCTCCTTCCAGTTGGGCCTGGTCAGGGAGGGCAGGGCCAAGGCGTCCAATTGGCTGTAATAGCTCGGCGTTTGAGCGGAAGGGATGGGATCCTCAAACCTCACCCGCTCGGCGATGCCCAGCTCCACTGCCAGCCCTTCCAGGCGGCTCCTCTGAGGTCCGCTCCCCAGGATGCGCAGCCGCCACTCCCCACTCAGACCAGCCACCGCTCGCAGGAGGATGTGTACTCCTTTCTCCTCAACTAGTCTACCTACGTAGCCAATAGTGAATTGTGAAGTGCGAATTGTGAATTTTGAATTTTGAACTTTGAGCTTGTACATCCCGGTATCTACCCCAAACTGCGGAATCACCCTGACAGGGCCTCGATACCCCTTTGCCTGCAACACCCCCACTGCCTCGGAGTTTCCAGCGATGGCGTAATCGGCGTTTCGCAAGTTGTAGCTCTCCAGAAGGCTGAAAGGAGGTGGATAGCGGCGATGGATGTTTTGCCAGGTGAAGAAGATGGCATTGGATCCATGGCTTTTGGCCAGGCGCATGGCTTGCCAGGTAGCCATGTTGTAGGGCTCTTCGTCAATGTGGACAATGTGAGGCTTCGTTCTCCTGAAATGCTTGGCCAGGCATGGGTAGAAGTGCAGGTGGAAGTGGCCGTTGAGCGCCATCCTCTCCACAACCAGCTCATACCCCTGGGTGTGCTCCCGCTCCAGGCGCATCACGCCCCGCTCGTCGCGCCAATAGGGCGGTACGACCACGGTGAGCTCCACGTCGGGAAACCTGCCGAGCTCCTCCAGTTTTTTCTGATAGGCCCCGACGATACAGGCCTTGGAGATCATCAGGATGCGCAAATCGCTGCTCCTCTTGGTGGAGAAAAGCTTAACAGCCCAGCCAGGTACATTATAACCCCCCGACAGATAAAAAGCAAAGATGGCACAAGCCCTGGTTGACATTTTCATGCCTTGTGCTATAATCTATGCCTGTGGGCGAAGCGGGGGAAGGGTTGGCAGAGCTTGGAGAGACCAAGGCATCGGTTATTGGTTGAATGGGGGCCTCTGCTATTGGTGATAGCCGTGGCAATGGTGCTGCGCTTCTGGGCTCTCGGAACAACACCACCCGGCCTCTACCACGACGAAGCTTTCAACGGCCTGGATGCCCTTGGCGTTTTAGAAGGCGAAAGGCCGATTTTCTTTGAGGCCAACAACGGCCGCGAGCCGCTGTTTTCCTCCCTGGAGCCCCTGTCCGTGCCGTTCCTTGGCCGGAGCCCAGGGGCGATACGGCTGGTGGCCGCCTTGCTGGGCACTTTGACAATTCCCGCCACTTATCTCATGGCCAAAGCCATGTTCAAGCGGCGCATCGGGCTGCTGGCCGCCGCTATCACGGGCCTGACCCTGTGGCACGTTAACTTGAGCCGCATCGGCTTCCGCGCCGTGGCTATGCCCCTTGTGGTGGCTCTGGCACTCTGGCAACTGTGGCTCGGCCTGAAGGATGGCGACAAACGCCATTTCCTGGCGGGGGGGTTGCTCTACGGGCTGACCTTCTATACTTACCTGGCAGCACGGTTCACCATCGTGGCCCTGGCCGCCTTCGGCCTGTATCTCGTCTTCGTTGGAAGTTGGAGATTGGAGGCCTGCCCTGAGCTTGGCCGAAGGGTTGGAGCTTGGAGACGTGGGGCTTTGGCTTTTGTGCTGGCCGCGCTGGTGGTTTTGGTACCGCTGATAGTCTACGTAGGCACGCACGGGGGTGCCTTCCTGGGCCATGTCCTGAGCTTGTCGAAGGGCCGCGTGGGGCAGGTTTCCATATTCAATCCCGCGATCAACGAAGGCGACTTCTGGGGGACGCTCCTTCGGCATGTGGGAAAAACCCTGCTGATGTTCACCAGCCGCGGCGATTTCATCCCCCGCCACAATGTGCCCCTGCGCCCCGTCTTCGATCCGGCTCTGAGCGTCTTCTTTCTGCTGGGGCTGGTTATTTGCCTCAGGCGCTTTCGCCAGAGCGCTGAGCACGCCTTTGTCCTCATCTGGCTGGCGGTCATGATCTTGCCGACGATACTGGCAGAAGGTGCGCCGCACTTTCTGCGAAGCGTGGGCGTTCTGCCTGTGGCTTTTGTCGTGCCGGCCATTGGGCTAGATTCTTTGTGGAGGCTTCTCAAAAACAGCATCAGCGCTCCGGTTGCCGTTGGCGCGGTGGTGCTGGCTTTGGTTTTTGGCCTGGGCGACACGACCATTGACTACTTTGGACATCATGCAACCAGCCAATACTTGAGCTACAATTTTGAAACGGCAGCGGTAGACCTGGCGACCCAGGCCAATCGCTTCTTGGGCATCGGGTGGGATGGCACAGGACTTGGAGTCAGAGGAAGCCCGTCGTCTGGGCGCCATCTCTACATTACCGACCGCCTCTGGCGAGATTGGGCGTCGGTACGCTTTCTGGTGCCCACTTCGCCAAACTTGACTATCCTGACAGAAAGTGCTAAACTTCCCCAGATTTTCCCGGGCGAGGTTATGCTAATTCTCTGGCCTTACGATGATTTTAGCCGGTATCTGCCTCTTTTGCCCGTAGGCTCAATCATCGCCGCCCAAGAAGGATCCCTGGAGCGAGGGGACCTCGAAAAAGAAGCCCGTTTACTGTACATTACCTACACAGCCAATCCCACAGCTATCCCTTCGGGAGAGCCGGAGGCGCGCTTCGAGAAGGGCTTGACTTTGGCTGATCATAGGCTCACCACCGCCTCGCCACAAGAACTGCGGTTAAGCCTGCTCTGGCGAGCCGAGACGGAGATCGAGGCGGATTACGCCGTCTTCGTCCACCTGACGCGAGATGATGCTATTCTAGCCCAGGACGACTCATTTCCCGCTGGAGGCTATTATCCCACCAGTCTGTGGCGCAGGGGAGACATCGTCAGCGATGAGTATACCCTGACCTTGCCTGAGCCATACGATCCGGGCAAGCACAAACTAATAGTTGGCTTTTATCAGTTGGAGACTCTGGATCGGCTACAAGTCATTGATGAGTCCGGCCAACCAGTAAGTGACCACCTGATCATTGAATAATCCCGCCTCTGTCGCTATAAACTCCACGTCAGAGGCGAAAAATCTAGTAAGCGTTCAGGTGTCATTGCGAGGCACGGTTTTTTGTGCCGAAGCAATCCCC
>CAZGKH010000201.1:0-7458 GCA_964525665.1 uncultured Anaerolineae bacterium
AGTTCTACGTGGTGGATCCGGCGGAGCCCCGCGCGACGGTCCACCTGCCGGAGCCAGGTTGGGTGAAGCTGGAGGACGATTGGGACGTGAAGCCGGTGCGGGTGTTGGTCCCCGTTCCCGAAAGCTGGTCCGATGCAGTGCTGCGCTACACCATCACTATGCCGGGCTGGGTGCTGGAGACCGGGGAGCTATCCCCGACCCTGGGGTATTTCCTGTTCGACTACGATCCTGAGACGCTGCGGGAGACCTTCCCCAACATTGACCTGCGCCGGCGGCAGGGCTGGTCGCCCGGCCTCTCCGACGAGGTGTTCATCAGCTTCGTCATCTCCGGGAACGACGGCGGAAACCCGGTGCATCGGGCCAACGTGGTGACGCTGCACGGGGAGCAGGTTTTCGTGGAAGACTACGAGGAGTTTCCAGGCCCATTACCGAAGGAAGGGGTCAGTGCACTGGGGGACGACATCAACACGGTGTACCTGCCCCTCGTCGCTGCCCGCTGGAGCCAGGACCAGTACAACCGGCCGCCCTGGTGTCGCGAGGAGTTGGGCGGCAACTGTGCACCGCCAGTGCCCGAAGAGGCGCCGGTAGTGTATGTGGACGTGAATGACCCACACAGGGATGTGGGGCGGGAGAGATAGGAGAGTGAGGCAGTGTCTCCCGACCGAGCCCTTTTCGCCTCGGTCAGGAGACCTTCGGCGATCAAAACAAGGAGGTTGTCATGAAATGGCGTTTGTTGATAGTAGTTCTGATAGTTGGATTGAGCCTGACGTTTGTCGGGGTGAGGGCCCTGCAAATGACCACGGTGAGCGGGGTGGTGCTGGACGAGGACAGCCAGCCGGTTGATGGCGCGACCGTGCGGGTCAAGGCAACCACCAACTCCACCACCACAGGGCCCGATGGCGCCTTCACCCTGGACGGCTTGGCCGAGGGGATCACGGCCACCATCACCGCCTGGCAGGCCGAATACTACATCGCCGAAACGGAAGTGATGCCCCCGGCGTCCGACGTGACCTTTCAGCTCAATCTATACCCCACTACGGATAATCCGGACTACCCCTGGATCTTCCCCCACCGTGCCGACTCGCCACCCGAGGTGGACTACGGCTGCGACACCTGCCACGCCAGCATCATCGTGGCCCAATGGGAGGCCAACGCCCACGCCCGCGCAGCGACCAACCCCCGCTTCTTCTCCATGTACAATGGGACGGACACCACCGGTCAGCCGGACGTAGCGCCTGGCTATAAGCTGGACTTCCCCAACACAGCCGGCAAGTGCGCCAACTGCCACGCGCCGGGCGCTGCCGCCAACAAACCCTTCACCGCTGACATGAACGAGCTTTCCGAGGTGGAAGCCAATGGGGTGTTCTGCGACTTCTGCCACAAGACGGGCGGCGTGTACCTGGACCCCGCCACCGAGTTGCCTTACCACAATGTGCCGGGGGTGATGTCCATGGACCTGCGCCGGCCGCCGGATGGGCAGCAGATGTTCTTCGGTCCCTTCGACGACATCCCTGAGCCGGATACGTACCTCCCCCTGATCAAGCAGGGTCAGTTCTGCGCGGCGTGCCATAACTTCAGCTTCTGGGGGACGCCCATCTACCAATCCTTCACCGAGTGGCTGGATAGCCCCTACCCCGCCCAGGGCGTGCACTGCCAGACTTGCCACATGCCGCCGGATGGCGTGACCACCAACTTCGCCCCCGGCCACGGCGGGCTGGAGCGCGACCCCCAGACCATCCCGTCCCATTTCCAGTTTGGCGCCTTGCACCCGGAATTTCTCCAGAACACCGTGACCATGACGGTGCAGCCAGCGGTGATAGGGGACCGTGTTCGCGCCACGGTGACCATCACCAACACCCAGGCCGGCCATCACGTCCCCACGGACCATCCGGCTCGTCATATAATCCTGGTAGTGCAGGCGACCGACGACCAGCAGCAAGAGTTGGCCCAGGTGGGCGGCTCCGTGGTACCTGACTGGGGCGGTGACATGGCCGACCGTCCGGGCAAGACCTTCGCCAAGGTGCTGCGCAGCCTGAGCACTGGCCAGGAACCGACCGCAGCCTACTGGACCCCCACCATCGTCGTCAGCGACAACCGCATCCCGGCGTTGGGGGTGGACACGTCGGTCTACGAGTTCGCGGCGCCTCAGGCCGGCACGGTGAGCGTCGAGGCGACGCTGATCTTCCGCAGGGCTTTTTGGGACCTCATGCAAACCAAGCGCTGGGAAGACACACCCGACATCGTCATGGAGCAGGAGACAGAATCTATCGCGATAGAGTGATCCATAATTCGTCATACATCAGGCATCACGCACCACAGGCAAACGCAAGCTTGACATAGCTTGCGTTTGCTGTTATAATCCAAAATGGATTAGAAGCGTGGCGCCGGAAGCCCGCCCTACGTGCCAGCCAGGAGCGACCCCGCGTTTTTGAGCTAGCTTTTTGTGAGGTGGGACAAAGCTGAAACTATCCTGGCCGTGGCTGAGGAGAGGGGTGTGAAGAAGGTCCTGGTGGTAGATGATTCGCGGACAATGCGACGAATGGTGATCGCGTCGCTGCGCGATTTGCCAGATGTTGATTTTGACCAGGCCGGCAGCGGTCTGGAAGCCATTGAACGCCTGGCCCTGGCACCGGTGCATCTGATGATTCTGGACTTGAACATGCCAGACATGCACGGCTTGGAGGTGCTGGAGTTTATGCGCCGGCATCATGCTTTTCGTACCGTGCCCGTCATCGTGCTGACCACCCGAGGCGACGAGACCAGTCGCACCGCCGCGCTGGCCGCTGGCGCATCGGTCTACCTCACCAAGCCCTATGAACCCCGTGCCCTCGCCGGGCACGTGCGCGAATTGCTGGAGGCACGCTGATGTCCGAAGCCAACGATCTGGATTTCACCGAATTCCTCGACGATTACTTCGCCGAGTGCGATGAGCACCTGACGATCATGCGCCGTGATCTGCTGGCGATCGAGTCTTTCGTAGGTCAGCCGCCTGTGGATCGGTCGCTGCTGGACGAGCTCTATCGCAGCTTTCACACTGTCAAAGGGCTGTCGGGCATGGTCGAGGTGACCACGGCGGAGCAACTGGCGCACCAGATGGAGAGTACGCTGCGCGCCCTGCGCAAGGAGCAGCTCGTCCTCACCGCTGAGGTGATGGATGCCCTCATAGCCGGCACCAAGGTGTTAGAAGAGGTGATTGCCGCGCGCCGCGCGGAACACCCGCCCCCCGACATCGCGCCTGTGATGACGCAACTGGAAGCCATCGCCCCTGAGGCCCCGCCCCTTTCCCCATCCACTCCACCCCCTCCGGCGGCCCCTGCGCCCCCCGCGCCCACTCCGGCTGCCATCCCGACGTCGCTCGATCTGAACGAGAAAGAAAGCGCCCGGCTGGCGGCTGAGCTTCAGGACGGCGCACGGGCCTGGCGATTCGAATTCGTTCCAGCGACAGAGCTCGCCGAGCGCGGCATCAGCGTGGATACCATCCGCGCGCGCCTGCAGGAAATCGGCGAGTTAATCCACGCCGCGCCGCGCGTGACGGCCGAAGGGGGAATCGCCTTCGAGTTTCTCGTCGCCAGCCACGCAGATGAGACGGCCTTCGCCAGTTGGCAGGACGACGGGCTATCATGGACGCTTTATGAAACGCCGCCGCCGTCTCACGACGTGGCTGCGCCCATCGCCGAGACCACGCAGCCCATCGCGCCGCCGAGCGTGGTGCGCGTGGACCTGGCACGGCTCGACGAATTGATGCAGATGGTGGGCGAACTGGTGATCATCCGCGCCCGCCTGGAGGATAGTTTCAAAGGCCTTGAGGCGGCCGTGCCCGTTTCGCAATGGCGCGCGCTGCAAGAGATCAATCTCGCGTTGGAGCGCCAACTCCGCGACCTGCGCGAGGGTGTGATGCGCGTGCGCATGGTGCCAATCGGCGAAGTTTTCGGGCGGATGCAGTTCGTTGTCCGTGACCTGGCGCGCGAGAGTCGGAAACGCATTGCCCTGGAGCTGAGTGGGCAAACAACCGAAGTGGACAAATTGGTCGTCGAGCGGATGATGGACCCGCTCCTGCATTTGGTGCGCAACGCGGTCAGTCACGGGTTGGAGGATGAGGACGAGCGCGTGGCGCAGGGCAAACCGCCTGAGGGCAAGATCGCGCTGCGGGCCGCCACCGTGGGCGATACCGTGGTGATTGAGGTCGAAGACGACGGGCGCGGCATTAGCGCCGAAAAGGTATCCCCGCGGGCGCGCGCTCTGGGCTTGGTTGACGCCGAAACGACCCTGGACGCAGACGCGCTCCTGGACGTACTCTGCGCGCGTGGCTTCTCGACCCGCGACCAGGCGGACCGGGCCAGTGGACGCGGTGTGGGCATGGAGGTAGTGAAAAACGCGGTGCAAGAGCTGGGCGGCTCGCTCACCCTCGATACCCAGGTCGGCCAGGGAACGCGCTTTACCATTCAGTTGCCGCTGACGCTGGCCATTGTGGACGCGCTGATCGTCGCCGTCGGTGGGCAACCCTTCGCCGCCCCCATGCCCTCGATTCGCGAGGTCATCGAAGTGGCGCCCACAGACGTGACCATCATGGAGAGGGACGAATTCCTTTTCTATCGTCACGGAGTGCTGCCCATCGTGCACCTGGCGCGGCTCTTTGGCCTGACCGAGCAATTCGAGCGTGCGTTCTACGCCCTCGTCGTCGGGAGCGAGTCGAAATGGACGGGCCTTGCGGTGGACCGCATCCTGGGCCAGCGCGAAATCGTGGTGCGTGCCATCACCGATCCGCTCATTCAAGTGCCCGGCATCGCCGCCGCCACCGAGCTGGGCGACGGGAAACCGATTCTGATTCTCGATGTAGGAGCGTTGACAAAAGTGAAACGTGAAAGGAGGTCCAAATGACAGAGACCCAAGCCCCTTCTGAATCGTTCATCCTCTTCCAACTGGCGGATACGAGCTACGGCGTTCCCAGCCGGGTTGTCCAACAGATGGAGATGATCGAACACATCACACCCGTGCCCGACGCGCCGCCCTTTGTCGAGGGGGTGGTTCTCTCGCGCGGGGAGGTGGTGCCCGCTATTGATCTACGGACGCGCTTTGGCTTCGAAAAAGTGCCCTACGACCTGCGCTCCCGTCTGATCATCATTGGCGTGAACGACCGCACCGTAGGCTTGATCGTGGACACGGCGCGCGAGTTTCTCGACATCCCGCCCGAGGTGGTCCAACCCCCGCCAGACACGATCTCCGGTATAAGCGGTCAGTTCCTGGACGGCATCGCCACCCTGGGCGAGCGGCTGGTATTGCTTCTCAACGTGGACGAGGTTCTGACTCTCGCCGATGCCGTTCCGGAAGACGTGATGCGTGAAACGTGATGCGTGACCCTCACGCAATACGCAACATGCAACATTTTTCAAGGAGGTAAAATCATGGGAATCTTCACCCGTAACTCACGCAAGAATCTCGATGTCGAAATCGAGCGCGTCCGCGACCAGGCCAACCAGGTCACGGGCACGGCGGACGAAATCGCCCGTATCGCTGGCCAGGTTGCCGAGGGCACTGAGGAGCAGATCCGCTCTCTGGACGAAACGGTGAGCAGCGCCAATGAGATGACGGCCTCGCTGCAGGAAACCGCCGAGCAGGCCGACTCTGTCGCTGCCTCGACCGAAGAGCTGGTTTCGGCCATCAACGAGACGGCCGCCTCCACCGAGCAGGTCGCCGCCAGCGCGACTGATCTCACCGCGTCGGTCAACGAGACCGCGGCTTCGATCCAGGAAATGGCCACCTCCATCCAGAGCGTCGCCGGCACCGCCGAGGAAATGGCCACCTCTGCCGCCCAGACGACCACCTCGATGAAGGAAATGGCCGCCTCCATCAAGGGCGTCAGCGACGACACCACGGCCCTCGCTGCCTCGGTAGAGGAGAGCGCCACGTCCATCGAGGAGATGGCGCGCTCCATCCAGGGTGTGGCCGAAAACGCCGATGACATGGCAGCGGCGGCCGAAGAGACGGCCTCCTCCATCAATGAGATGGCCGCCTCCATCGAAGAGGTCACGGCAGTGACAGAGAACCTGGCGTCGGCGGTCGAACAGACCTCCACCAGCATCGAGGAGATGGGCCGCTCGGTGGAGGGCGTGGCGCAGAACGCGAAAAGCATTTCCGAGGCCGCGGATGGAGCCGCCACCAGCGCGGCGCAGCTCGACCGCTCGATCCGTTCCGTCGCCGCTCTCGCCAAACAGGCCGACGAAACCTCGCGGCGCGTGGCGCGCGATGCGGAAGTGGGCGGCCAGACGGCACAGAAGTCCATCGAGGGATTTTCGCGCGTGCGCGACTCAATGACCCAATCCGCGTCCGTCATCCGCGAGATGGGCAAACGCACCGATGAGATCGGCAGCATCGTGGACACCATCAACCTGATCGCCGAGCGCACCAATTTGCTCTCACTGAACGCCTCCATCGAAGCGGCGCGAGCCGGCGAGGCGGGGCGTGGCTTTGCCGTCGTCGCCGAGGAGATTCGCAACCTGGCCGACCGCTCCGCCCAGGCGACGGCCGACATCGCCAAGATCATCCGCTCCCTGCAAGAGGTGGCGCAAGAAGCGGTCACCGCTTCTAACGATGGCCTGCGGGTGGCGGAGGAGGGCAGCCGCCTGGCGGAAGACGGGCTGGCCGGATTGGAGAAAATCCTGACGGGCGTCGAAGAGACCACCGGCCTGGTCGGTCAGATGGCGCGGGCCACCGACGAGCAGCTCGTGGCAGGGCAGAACGTGCTGAACGCGGTCAACACCACCGCCCAGCAGGCGAAGCAGGTGCAGACCGCGACCGCCGAACAGGCGCGAGCCACGCAGGAGATCGTCCAGTCAGTGGTGCAGATGCGCAAGATCACGCAGCAGGTCGTTCAGGCCATGAACGAGCAGGGGCGCGCCGCGCGCGACATCATCAAAGCGGCTCAGAATACCACCACCCTGGCTGCGCAGGTGCGCAAGGCCACCGGCGAGCAGGTCAATGCCGCGGGGCAGATCACGCAGGCGGTGGAATCTATGCAACGTGGCGCGGCTTCGACTGCCCGTGCGCTGGCGGAACAGACTAAGGCCAGTGATCAAGTTTCAACAGAGGCCGAGCGCCTGGCGCGCTTGATCGCCGGCGTCAGCAAGGCGATGGGTGAACAGGCGAGTGCTGCTGCCCAGATCACCCAGGCGGTGGGGGCCATACGGCGGCAGGCCGATCAGGTGACGAAGGCGATGACCGAGCAGACCCACGCTGGCCGGGACATGACCACTTCCGCCGAGAACACCTCCAAGCAGATCTCGCTGATCACCCGCGCCAACCGCGAGCACTCGACTGCTGCGGCCCAGATCCTCAGCGCGTTGGCGGACATTCGCACCATCACCGACCGCAACGCCGCCGGCGTCAAAGACACCCGGCGCGCCGCGGCCAGCCTGCTGGAACGCGCCCGCACCCTGGGCGAGATCATGGATCAGTTGAGCG
>CAZGKH010000202.1:0-7438 GCA_964525665.1 uncultured Anaerolineae bacterium
ACCTTGTCACCCACCCGGATGATGACTCCTCCCAGGATGGAGTCATCAACCGCAAAGTGGAAGTCGAGGTCACCATCGAAGCGAGCCAGCACCCTCTCGCGCATGGCCTCTTGCTCCCTTTCGGTGAGGGGGACAGCCGTGGTGATCTGCGCGACCTTTCGCTCAGCCCCACCTCGTGCCAGCCGCCGCAGATCGGCGATGATCTCAGGCAAGAGCTTCACCTGGTTCTTGCTCGCCAGCAAGAAAGCGGTGTTGCGAGCCTTTTCGCTGATCTCCCTGGGCAGCACGTCCCCTATCATGGCCTGCTTTTTCGAGAACTCTAGGGTGAGATCGTCCAAAGGGAAGATCAGGTTGGCTGATTTCAGCTTTTGGTAGACGACCTCGATTTCTTCCGCCAGGCCCTCAGCGGCGGCTCTGCAGAGTGCATCGGCGTACGTGCGAGAGACTTCCCTGTTTCTCACAGCCAATCTGATTCCTCCTCAAGGAACTGGCCGATCAGACGCCGGTGGTCATCCTCGCTAAGAGCCTTCCCGACAACTTTCTGCGTCATCAACAGAGAGAGATCAGCTACCTGTCTTCGTGCCTCCATCAGGGCCTGTTTGCGCTCGCGCTCGATTTCCTGCTGCGCCTTCTCAAGTAATTGACGGGCTTCCTGTTGAGCCTGAGCCAGAATCTCTTCTCGCGTGTTTTGGGCTCTCTGGGTAGCCCGGGCAGAGATTTCCTGAGCCTTTTGCCTGGCCTCTCCGAGCGATTTCTCCCGTTCTTGCTCGATGAGAGCCCTTTCTCGCTTCGCCTGCTCTGCCTCTTCCAGGCCCTGAGCGATCCTTTGACGACGCTCGTCGAGCATCTTGAGGATCGGCTTGAGGAGAAAGCGATAGAGCAGGAAAACCAGGAGCCCAAAGTTGATCACCTGTCCAATCAGGCCCGGAAGATTGATCCCCAGTTTTTCCATACTTAGGCCTTTCTCCTTAGCCCACGAAGATCAAGGCCAAAGCCGTGACCAGCGCATAGATGGCTACCGCCTCAGCCAGGCCAAGGCCTATGATCATGGGCATGAAGAGACGATCGGATGCTTCCGGGTTTCTCCCGATGGCCTCCATAGCCTTGGAAACCCCTATGCCAATGCCCAGACCCGGGCCAATGGCGCCGACGCCCATGGCGAAACCCGCTGCCAATTTAGCTGCAACTTCTGGATTCATTGAACTTTCCTCCTTAATATCAGAACTAAAGATTGGGATTAAACACTCACTCCTGACCGTATCTGGAGTGAATAAGAGACAGCAATGCAAAGCGCCCCCGTCAGTGCTCGGCCTGATGCGAACCCGCGGCTATGGTAAAGTAGGCTAGACTCAGCATAGAGAAGATAAGAGCCTGGATCAAGCCGAAGAGCGATTCCAGCACCAGGAAGACGACCGGGGCCAGGAAAGGCACCAGGGACGATATTACCATGAGGATCACATCACCGCCGAAGATGTTGCCGAAGAGACGGGCAGAGAGGGAAAGGACGTGCGATACTTCACTGATAAGATGGATGGGAGTGAGAAACCAGGGCGTGGCCAGCTCTTTGAGGTAGCCGAGCACGCCATGGGCGCGAATGCCAGCGGCTTGCACCAGTATGATGGTAATCAGGGCCATGGCAATAGTGGTGTTGAAATCGCTGTTGGCCGGGCGCAAGATGGGAACCAGGATACTGTGGCCCTCCCTAACCTCACGGATACCTATGGTACCAAAGCCGGGGAGAAGCCCGATCCAGTTGGCAGTGAGAATGAAGATAAACAGAGAGGCGATTAGGGGAAAGATACGCCGTCCCAGCTTAGGGCCAGCAACCGGTTCTACCATGCCCAATAACGTTTCCACCACCATCTCAGCCAAATTCTGTAAACCCGAAGGCACCAACTGCATCTTTCGGGTGGCCCCCAGAGACAGAATGACCAGGAAGAGCATTACCGCCCACGTGGTAACAATAGAGTTGGTGACAGGCAGTCCCCCAATGTGAAAAAGAGGCTCGGCGGCCATACTTATCTCAATCCCCATTCACGCCTCCATTGATCTACATCAGTTCTTTGAGCCCCTGCCGCAGGAAACGCCGAGGCCAGAGCATACTTACCACCAAGGCATAAATCTGATAAGAGAGCATCCCGGCTATCAAAGCCAGTGGATTCACATCGAACCAGAGTATGGACAAATACAGAATCAGGAACAGGAGACCTTGTTTGAATACGAAAAGGAAGCCGACTAGGCCGCCGACAACGCCGGCCCTTTCATGATTTCTAATCTTCAGCAATCTAGCAAGCACCAGGCGGGTTAAGTAGTGATAGGCAAAGGTGGCGCTAACCCCCAGGCCAAAGCTGAGGAGATACCAAAGCACTGACAGTCCAGACAAAATGTCGCCATCAAGGACTCGAGTCATTGTTTTCTTTCGGAAACCTCGCCCAGGGAAAGCAAACGATAAAGAGAATAGCCAGCAGAGGCCAGGCCCAGCAACAGGCCCAGGAGCAGGAACAACGGACTGGTCTGGAAACGCTCATCCAACCACTGCCCGGCTATCAAGCCGATGAGGATGGAGACCGCGACGGTGACCCCCACCTCAGAAACAATAATCAAAGCCCGCAAAGCACGGCGATTCAATTTCATAATGCCAAAATTATAACATAATTGTGTGTAGAAGGCAAGAGCCAGCCTACAGCCCCGCCAACATCTGCACCGACCTGGTAGCCCAGGCAATGAAGGGCTGAGGATAGAGGCCGATGAACAGGGTCATAAACAGGGCGATGATCAGGGCCACACCCAGGGAGGGAGACTGGGTGATGGCCTCCTCCTGCTCAGCGGGGGTAAAGAACATGTAGCGTACCACGTTCAGGTAATAGAAAGCGGCGATGACACTATTGACAATGGCTACCACCGCCAGGGCGTAGAACTGGATCTGGATAGCAGCACCGAAGACAAAAAGCTTGCCGATGAAGCCGCCGGTGCTGGGGATGCCTGCCAGAGAGAGCAAGAAGACAAACATGACGGTGGCCAGCCTGGGCGCTCGTCGCACCAAACCAGCGTAGTCGGCGATCTGGTTGGAGCCGGTCGCGTTTTCGAAGGCGATGATGGCCAGGAAGGCGCCCAGGTTAGCAAACAGATAAGCGAAGAGGTAAATCAACACGCCATTGAGGCCAGTGAAGGCGCTCCGGCTGCCCTGAGCCAGGCAGACGAAGCCGATCAAGATGTAGCCGGCGTGGGCAATGCTGGAATAGGCCAGCATGCGTTTGATGTTGGTCTGCTTGAGGGCCACCAGGTTGCCCAGGGTCATGGTGACCATGGAGATGCCCGCCAGCAGGGCCACCCAGTCCACCTGGAAGGCGGGCAGGGCCAGAAGGAAGGTGCGGATGAGGAGGGCAAAACCGGTGGCTTTGGAGCCGGTGGCCAGGAAGGCGGCGATCGGCGTGGGCGCACCTTCGTAGGTGTCGGGGGCCCATTGATGGAAGGGCACCAGCGAGGTCTTGAAGCCGAAGCCGACCAGGAGCAGGATGATGGACGGGAGGGCCAGCCAACGCAAGGAGGCGGTGGCCGCCTTGCTGGCGAAGAAGGCTGCGATCTCTGCCAGGTTGATGGCGCCGGTGGCCCCGTAGAGGAGTGAGATGCCGTAGAGCATGATCGCCGAGGCAGTGGCGCCGAACAGGAAATATTTGATGGCCGCCTCGTTTGACTTCTTGTCCTCTCGCAGGAAGCCGGCCAGTATGTACGAAGTGATGCTCAGGAACTCCATGGCCAGGTAGATCAACAGCAGGTTGGTCGCGCTCACCGCCAGGGTCATCGCCAGGGTGGCAAAACAGAGCAGGGCGTAGAACTCCCCTCGATATGGCGTGCGGCCTCGCAGGTAGTCAACGGAGGAGAGCAAAACCATACTCGCGGCCACAATGACGACCACCTGGAAGAAGAGGCCGAAGGCATCAACCGCCACCATGCCGGAGAGGAGCGACTGGCTGGTGCCACGCAGGGTCACCGTGGCGCCCAGGGCGACCAGCAGGCCCACCAGGGCCACGTAGGCCAATCGTTCCTGCCGCTCGTTATCACACCACAGCAGATCCAGGCCCAGCACCAGGGACCCGGTAAGGAAGAGGATCAACTCAGGAGAGAGCAGAGACAATGTTTGTGCCAGGGTCAAGATTCACCCTCCTCGACTCACAGCCGATTCATCAACGCCGTGGTGGCGCTGTTGATCAGGTTCAATATCGGCGTCGGCCAGATGCCGAAGCCCACCATGACGGCCACCAGCGGCCACATGGTGACTTTCTCGAAGGCTTCCATGTCTTTCAGCCCGCCCCACCTTTCGGCATCGAAAGTGCCCAGGAATATGAACTGGATGATCTTCCACAGAATGTAGGCCGCAGTCACCACTACCCCCAGCACGCCGAAGGCGGCGTAGAGGGGGATGATGTGGAAGGCGCCCCGGAAGACGAAGAACTCACTCCAGAAGCCGACCAGGCCCGGCAGCCCCAGGCTGGCCAGGCCGGTGACCATGGTGATGCCGTAGTAATACGGCAGCTTGGCACTCAGGCCGCCAAAAACCTTGAGATCGCGAGTGTGAGCCCGCTCATAGATGACTCCCACCAAGAAGAACAAGCCGCCGGTGATGATGCCGTGAGTGAACATCTGCATGGTAGCGCCATTGAGCGCCAGGCTGGCGCTGTGGGTGTACTCTCCGCCAGCGCCAATGGCCGCCGCCGAGGCAGCCACGCCCAGCACTACGTACCCCATGTGGCTCACCGAGGAGTAGGCGATGAGGCGCTTCAGGTCCCACTGGGCCATACAGACCAATGCCCCGTAGACGATGCTGATCAGAGCCAACACAGCGATAAAGGGGGCATAGAATCTGAAAGCCGTAGGGAAAAAAGGCAGGGTGATGCGTATGAGGCCGTAGGCCCCCAGCTTCAGCAGCACGCCGGCCAGGATGACGCTGCCCGCCGTGGGCGCGGCGGTGTGGGCATCGGGGAGCCAGGTGTGGAAGGGGAAGCTGGGCACCTTGATGGCGAAGGCCAGGAAGAAGGCCCAGAAAGCGGCCGCCTGCAGGATGGTATTATCAGCGAAAGGATGCAGTGCAGCCACCTTCGGGATGTCGAAGGTGCCCGTTACGAAGTAAACCCCCAGGATCGCCAACAACATGAAGACGCTGCCCGCTAGGGTGTAGAGGAAGAACTTGATCGCCGCGTACTGGGGCCGGTCCTGCGGTTGGCCCCAGATGCCGATCAGCAGATACATCGGCACCAGCCCGATCTCCCAGAACACATAGAAGAGCACCAGGTCCAGGGAGACGAAGACCCCTAACATCCCCATCTCTAGCAGCAGGAACAGGCTGAAAAACTCTTTAACCCGCTTCTCAATAGTATGGGAGGAATAGAAAAGGGAGAGGGTAGTCAGGAAAGTGGTCAGGAAGACCAGGGGCACGCTGATACCATCTACACCCACGTGGTAGTTAGCTCCCAGGGTAGGGATCCAGGCATGCATTTCCTCGAACTGCATCCCACCGACCTGTTGGTCATAGCCCAGCCATAGTACAATGGCCAGAACCAGCGGGAGCAGGCTGATCACTGTGGACAGTCGCTTGATCAGTCCCTCGTTCTCCTTGGGGATGAAGAGGACAAGAACGGCTCCCAACAGGGGGGTGAAGGTAATGAGAGTGAGAATAGGAAAGCTCATGAATGAATTCCTCCTAGCGGTAGAGATACAGTCCGAGCAACATCAGCACTGTGCACAGCACCACCAACAGGTAGTTCTGCACCCGGCCGGTCTGGATGAGGCGCAGACCACGGCCAGCCAGATCAGCCAGGTGAGCGACCCCATTGACGGCGCCATCCACAATCGGTTCGTCAACGAGCCGACGGAAGGAGTCGGAGAGCCAGCGCCCGAAGCGGCCAACGGCGTCCACAATGGGATCTATAACCCAACTGTCGTCGAATTTAAAGGACATTCTCGCCAGCCATAGCGTGAAGCGGATGATCGTGGCCTGGTACAGCTCGTCGAAGTACCACTTGTTCTTGAGAAAAGTGTAGACTGGCCCCAGACGGCTCAACGGGTCGGGCTGACCGGCGCGCAGCGGCTTTCGTCCGTAGATGAGCCAGCCGACGAACAGGCCCCCCAGCGCCATGGCCGTGGAGAGAAGGGCCACGGAGAGGCTAAAGGGAGTGGCCGGGTAGATTTCACCCACTAGGGTGTGAAACAGGTTGGCAAAGGGTGTGCCCACCAGCCCCAGGGTGACGGCGAAAAAGGCCAGGATCATCAGCGGCCAGGTCATGGAGCCGGGGCTCTCGTGAGCGTGCCGGGCGGCCTCAGTGCGGGGCTGGCCGCCAAAGGTCAGGAAGACCAGGCGCCCCATGTAGAAAGCAGTCAGGAAGGCAGCCACGGTCAGCAGGAGCCAGACGAAGAAGGGCCAGGAGACCACCCCGTGATGCAGGAATTCCTCCCAGGCGTGGGCCAGGATCTCATCCTTGCTCCAGAACCCAGCAAAGGGAACCACCCCAGCCAACGCCAACGTGCCAGCCAGGAAACTCCAGGCGGTGCGGGGCATCTTGCTCCACAGCCCGCCCATGTTCATCATGTCATTGGCGTCGAACGCCTCTTCACTTTCGTGCTTTTCATGTTTCGTGTGTACTTCGTGTTCACCATGCTCCACCCCGTGGATTACCGAGCCTGATCCCAGGAACAGGAGCGCCTTGAAGAAGGAGTGGATGACGAGGTGAAAGGTGGCGGCCACGTAGGCCCCGATCCCCAGGGCGGCGATCATGTAGCCCAATTGGCTGATGGTGGAGTAGGCCAGCACCCGCTTGATGTCGTTCTGAGCCACACCGATGGTGGCGGTCATCAGGGCGCTGAAAGCGCCGATGAAAGCTATCAGGCCCATCTGAGGTCCCTGTGCGGCGGTGAGCAGGGGAAAGGTGCGGGCCACCAGGTAGACGCCGGCCGAGACCATGGTGGCAGCGTGGATCAGGGCAGAGACCGGCGTGGGGCCCTCCATGGCGTCTGGCAGCCAGACGTGGAGCGGAAACTGAGCTGACTTGCCCACCGCCCCGCCGAAGATGAGCATGGCGATGAGTGCGCCCCAGGGCAGGCCCAGGCCGGGCACCGTGGTGTGAGCCAACCATTGCAACGTCTCCTCACTGAAGACCTGGCTGAAGGTCAGCGTGCCAACCTGGGAGTAGAGGAGCAGCAGGCCAGCCAGCATAATCACATCGCCAATGCGCGTGGTGAGAAAGGCCTTCAGGCCAGCTTCTTTAGGCGTGATCCGTTTGGGATCGGCATAGGTCTTATCAAACCAGAAACCGATCAGCAAGTAGGAACAGAGCCCCATGATCTCCCAGAAGACTAGCAGCATGAAGAAGTTGTCGGCCACCACCAGCCCCAACATACCGCAGGCGAAGAGGGAGATGTAGGCGAAGAAGCGAGAGTAGCGGGG
>CAZGKH010000203.1:0-7432 GCA_964525665.1 uncultured Anaerolineae bacterium
AAAGATCGCCGTAGGGGGATCGTCCATCTCCAACAATTCACAAGCCCTCTGGTAACCACTATCCTGCCTGAAATCCCCGATCTTGATCAGACGTTGATCCAACTCCAACCCGTCTTCGCTCAGAGCTTTCTCGTAACCCTCCCGCCGCTCCCTGCCTGTAGTGATCCGAGATGGTTGCCCGATCAGTCCAATACGACGGTGGCCCAGGCAGATCAGATGGCTGGTGGCCTGATAAGCTCCCTTGACGTTATCCACCAGCACTGTATCTACATCGAATTGACGCAATCGGCGATCCATAGCCACGATGGGCACACCATTCCTGAGGAGGGGTTCGCAAGAGGTGCTATTCTCATCCGCAGGGGAAACGATGATCCCCGCAACCCGCTCAGCCTGCAAAACGTCAATGTACAGGGTCTCTTTGGTAGGGTCTTCGTTGGAGTTACAGAGGAACAAGCTATACTGGTTGGCGTAGGCGACATCCTCGATGCCGCGCACAACGGAGGTAAAGAAGGGATTCGCAATATCAGAGATGATAAGACCCAGGATCTGAGTCACCTGCATCCGCAATCGCCGTGCAACCCTGCTGGGCTGGTAGCCAAGTTGCTCCATCGCCCACAATACTTTGGAGCGAGTTTCGTCGGTGACGTATGGATGGTTATTCAACACACGTGACACCGTGGTGGTAGAGACACCTGCCAGCTTTGCGACGTCCTTACCAGTGACCACTTAGATATGCCTCTGTGCTAGAAGTCTGAAATCGTTATCTGAAATCGGTTACAGTATAGCATATTCTAAACCCTTTGTCAAGGGAGGAACCTTAAAGTTTCGGCTCTCTGGCACATTGATCTCAGGGGGGAGCATTTCCTACAACTATCCTTCAACTTCGACAAGATGTCGGCAGGCGACACTGACGGATCCAACCCTTCGACTGGGCCCTTCGACAAGCTCAGGACAAGTTGCTTTAGCCGGGCCATACTGGCCCTCCCTGGCGGCACACGGTATCCCACCCTGGTGTAGAAATCGTTGCGCTCACACCTGGACGGCAGATGGACCTCCGCCCATTCGCTCTGATAGCCCAGCCCCAGCGCGCGCTGCAGGACGGTGTGCCCATAGATGAAATGCGCGCCGTCCAAAAACGCCTGGCGTACTGGGGCCAGCTCCGGGGCATCGAAATCATCAATCAGCTTTTGTCCGAAACTGTTCATCTCCGTGCCGACGTTCAGCGGCAGCGCCAACTCCTGGGCCAGCCGGACGACATTGTAAAGGTTCTGCACCTTGAGCTGGCGGGCCTCCGGGTCGCCGATGTTCCAGTTGCGGTCAGGGATGATATTGAGAGCGACCACGCCCTTGCCGATCAACAGATCCAGTAACTCCTCAATGGCCTGTTCGCCCTCGGAGGTGCCGTCCAACCAGGTAGCGCAAGGTAGCGCACCGCATTGCACAATCAGGGTGTGAAACTCCTCCACCGTGGGGAAAGTGTCTCGGCTGGGCTGAACATATCCTACGCCACCACGCTTCATCAATTTAGCGCGAATCAGATTCTGAAACTTGGGGATATCGTCCATGAGCGTCGCCACCCGTCCAGGCTCGAGGTTCAGTTTGTCGGCCCAGAATTCAACCGAGTTCGGGACGACACGCTCCGCGGCTCGCGCGTAGGCACTGTGCTGGACTGCACAGTACAGTGCCACGACCATGTGGCGTTCGGTGGCGGTTCCTCCTGGCGTGAGGGGCAGCACGTCTTGCTCGTAGTCAATCGTGACCGGGGCTAGGTAGGCGTTAACCCGGTCTGCTACGACCCGGTTGCGCCGGGCGGCTCGCTGGCGCAAATCATCCAGGAGGCTGGCTGCTGTTTCAGAAACCTGGCTCGAGGTGAACCCAATGCCCATGTGGTAGTAGACGCCCGGCTCGCCGGGAGAGTTGATCTCGCGGGTGGCAAACTCGGGGAGAAGCACGCGAGTTTCTATCCCCGCGCTGCCACGCACCCCGACCAGTTCGCAGGCATCAAGGAATTCGTCCACGCCATCCAGAACGTCAAAATCAACGATGCCCATCAGCCTGAAGCCGCGCCGCTTGGCCAACCAGGCCAGCGACGTGGGCGAGCGACCATAGGCGTTGAAGGAGAAGAAGGTGTGGCAGTGCATATTGGCTACGTCGGCCTCCGACTCTAGCGGAACAGCGCCTTGTTGAGCCAAAGCGACCAATTCCGCCAGGGCTTGGGCACGGACATCGGGAGCGAAGTCATTCAGCTTCGCTTCCAGGTTGGCAATTCGCTGGTTGATTGGTTGCCTCCTTAAGACCTCCGAGGTTTTCCGAAACCTCGGAGGTCTAGGCTGAGACCTGAATGATCGCCCGCAATACACCATCGCCGTAAGCGGCTACTATCTCAAATGCCTCAGCGATGCGCTCCAGAGGGAACATGTGGGTGGCCAGAGGTTTGACGTCCACCATGCCTGCCTGTACCAGGCGGATGGCCCGGGGATAGGTGTGCTTCATACGCCGTACCAGCTTGATGGTCAGACCTTTTCGGCGGGTGGTGGATGCGGTAAACGTCATTGTGTCGTCTGCGGGGATGCCGACGATGATGACCTTGCCGCCAGGGCGTACCAAAGCGGCGGCTTGATCCGGGGTTTCCGACGCGCCGGCGGCCTCAAAGGCGACGTCCACACCACGCCCGCCGGTCAGCCGCATGATCTCGCTAACGACATCCGTCCCATTTTCATAAGGGTTCAGTGCCGCGTCGGCCACATAGTCCAGGGCGAATTGCCGCCGGTAGGCCAACGGTTCGGTCATGTAGATCGCGCTGGCGCCAGACGCCTTGGCCACTGCCGCTATCAACAGCCCGATGGGGCCGGCTCCCAGCACGGCGACAGTCTGTCCTGGTCTCAGGTGTGCCAGGCCAACGGTGTGGATGGCGGTGCCTAGGGGTTCCAGCAGCGCGCCCTCCACAGGCCCGAATCCCGGCGGCAAGGGAAAGCAGTTCTCGGCGGGCATGACGGTGTACTCGGCAAAAACGCCGTCCACTGGCGGCGTACCGCAAAAGCGAACGTCCGGGCACAGGTTAGGATGTCCATGCTGGCAGGATTCGCACTCTCCGCAGGAGATCGCCGGCTCAACGGCGACCAGTTGCCCGATTTCCAAGCCATCAACCCTTCGACTATGCTCAGGACAGGCCCCCGTGCCTAGTTCAGCGACCCAGGCCGAGAACTCATGCCCCATGATGATGGGTGCCGTCACCACCTGGTCGCCGATGCGGCCATCCACGTAATAGTGCACGTCGGAGCCGCAGGTACCCACCGAGGCCACTTTCAAAAGCACCTCGCCGGGGCCGGGCGTGGGCCGTGGCAGGTCTTCCAGCCTCAGGTCTCTAATGCCGTGCAGTCGCGACGCACGCACTTCCAACCTCCAACTTCTAACTTCTAACTTCTAACTTCCAATCTACGGCGATACGCTTCATCGGGGCGGGTATGGATGCGATCTACGTTTTCGGCCGTCAAGAAGCGTGGGCCACCCAGAGTGTAGACACCGATCAGCACGCGCGCTGCTTTGACGGCCATCGCCGTGATGTCTTCTACTTGCCGCGCGGTGCGGCCCAGGGCGATGAGGCCATGATTTTGCATTAGAACGACTTTGGGGATTTCGTGATACTTGTCAACGTATTGGTCAATCGAATCGCGAACCTTGCGGGCCAGGGGCACACCGGGGTCGGTGTAGGGGATGTAGACCGAAGCCGGGCCACAGTAGACGATCTCGTCGGGGAAGAGCCGCCCGGCGACCGCTTCCTCGACTTTCTGCGAGCAAAGGAGGGCATTGACGACTGTGGGGTGGGTGTGTCCGATGAAATGAACGCCCTTCAATTGTAAAGCCAGGGCGTGCAGCACAGTCTCCACCGACGGGCGGACTGTCACAGTCGGGTCTACCTTGGCCGCTTCCAGCCCTGCCTTGACGTCTTCGTCGCTGAGGTCGCCCGCTTCCAGCAGAGCCAACACCCGGTCGAAGCGCACCTGCACAAAGCCGTCAGCCTCGATAGTGCGCAATTCCGTGCCGCTGGCCTTCACCCAGAAAGTGTCGGCATCGGCGCGGGCCGAGGTGTTGCCCTCCCCCAGGATCACGTAGTCCAGCGCGGGGTCGCCCAGGTTGTTTGACATAGTAACAAGTTGCGCCAGGATTTTATGTTGGATAACGGCTCTATACTCGCTTCGAGAGTTCTCGCTTTTCATAATCTCTAATCTCGTCCATAAACCCCATGCCTACGGGGACGCCTTGTTGCAGGCAGAAGTAATCCCACACCGCGCCAAAGGGCAGGCCCTTGAGTTCTTCGAGCAGCGCCAGTCGCGTGGTGTAATCGCCCGATACCTCCAGTTCGCGCATATAATCGCTGGGCTCCAGCAACGCTATCAGCAGAACTCGCATCGTGTTGCGCGCGCCGATGACCCAGGCCGCCACGCGGTTGATGCTGGCATCGAAGAAATCCAGGCCGATGTGCACCCGTTCCAAGAAGTCCCCACGCACGATCTCCTGGGCGATGGCCTGGAGTTCGTCCGTCAGGGTGGCGACGTGATCGCTATCCCAGCGCACGCCCCGGCTGACGTGGAGCAGCACCTCGTCCACAAACATCAGGGTTGACGAGAGCTTGTCGGAGATGACTTCAGTGGGGTGAAAGTGGCCGCTGTCCAGGCACAAGAGTATGCTGTTGGCGATGGTGTAGCCCAGGTAGAACTCATGAGAGCCGACGACGTAGCTCTCGGAGCCGAGGCCAAAGAGCTTGCTCTCCACGGCGTCAAGGTTGTAGCGGGAATCAATCTTTTCGGCCAGGACTGCGTCGAGCGACGATTTGAGCAACTGGCGTGGCGTCTTGCGGTCCACTGGGGTGTCCTTGAAGCCGTCGGGGATCCAGATGTTGGTCACGCACGGCGTACCCAACTGGCGGCCAAAATGCTCACCGATCCTGCGGCAGGCGATGCCGTGCTCGATCCAGAACCGGCGGATTCCCGCGTCACAACTGGCCAGGGTGAAGCCACTCTCGGCCATAGGGTGGGAGAAGAAACTGGGGTTGAAGTCTATGCCGTGGTTGTTTTCCTTGGCCCAATCTACCCAATGGGCAAAGTGTTCAGGCTGCAATTCGTTGCGCTCGACCTGCCGGCCGCCGGTCTCGGCATAGATGGCGTGCAGGTTCAGCCGGTGCGTGCCGGGGATGAGGCTGTAGGCTTTGTCCAGATCGCGCCGCAGTTCGTCGGCGTTGCGCGCTTTGCCGGGATAGTTGCCCGTGGCCGCGATGCCGCCGCCCAGTTCGCCCTCGGGGTTCTCAAAGCCGGCCACGTCGTCGCCCTGCCAGCAGTGCAGGCTTATGGGGATCTGGGCCAGCCTGGTCAGCGCCGCGTCGGTATCCACGCCGAGCAGGGCGTAGCGCTCTTTCGCCAGGCCGTAGGCGTCCCGAATCTGTTTGTCTGTGGGTTGGCTGTCCGTCATTATTCAATCTCCCGGTGTAACTGCTCAGGCCGTGTCATTGCGAGGCGGCGCTTTTCCGCCGAAGCAATCCCCTACTCGCGCATTGGAGATTGCTTCGCTTTGCTCGCAATGACAGCCTGAGTAGTCACCGCCTAGCTGTACACACCATGCTTTTTCGCGGCGGCTAGAAAGGCCTCGACGTTCTCCATTGATGTGTCCGATTGAATAATGTGCGCCGGGGATATCATGTAGCCGCCGCCGCGCCCCAGCACCTCGATTTTCGCCTTCACGTCGGCCTCTATCTCTTCGGGGGTACCAAAGGGCAGAAGGTTCTGCTGATCAATAGCGCCCCAAAAAGAGAGTCTATCGCCGAACTGACTCTTGAGATCATCGGGCTCGTGGCCCGGCACATTGGGCTGCACCGGGTTGAAAACTTCCAGGCCGACCTCGATCCAGTCCCCCAGAATCGGGGCCACCGCCCCATCACAATGTTGCATGATCACCACGTTGGGGTTGATGGCCTTCAACTCGGCATAGATCTGGCGATAAGCTTCCTTGAAGTACTTGCGCCACATCCTGGGTGAGATGAGCATCCCCTGCTGGCCCCCAAAATCATCGCCAGCCCATAAGCCGTCCACGCCCATTGAGACCAGCTTCTTGCCGATGGCCAAAGAAAAGTTCTTAGTCTTTTCGATCAGCGCCTCGACGTAGGGGTTGCCCAGGGCCATGTCAATCAATAGCTTTTCCATGCCCACCGACAGGTGCATCAAGTCGAACATGGTCAATTCCATGTCGCCGATGATGAAATACTCGTCTTTGTACTTGTCAATGTACATCTCGGCATCGTCAAAGCGGCCTTCGGCCAAAGGATCGGGGAACTCGAATTCCTCTACATCCTGGGGCGTCTCGAAGTGAGCCATAGGGGGAGGGGCGACCACTTCCATGTAGATCGGTCCCTGGTGCAGCTTCATGTTGAACTCGTTGATGATGTGCCCGTTTTCATCCACCGGATGCTCGTAGCCTCGGGGAAGACTGGCGCCGACGACGACGCAGTCGCTGCCCATGGCCACACGCAGTTCGTTGGCCGAAAGGCGGTACGTAACATCCTCGTAGTAGGCCGTGGTGTAGTGCACGGGGATGCCGTACTTTTCTCCAAAACCATCCAGCAGCGAGCGGCACAGGTCGAACTGGATGGGCACGCGGTCGGGGAGCCCCGTGCGGCGCAGCGCGGTGGATACGCGTTCTCGCGAATTCATCTCAATTCCTCCTTCGTTTTGTACGAATCAATCCAGATGGAAGACCTCTTCCAGTTTCACCATGCTTTCGTCAGCGTGAGCCCCGCCCAGCCCCTCGAAGTATGGGGCCATGAACTCCTGCCACCTGGCGTTGATTTCTTCCTGGGCCATGCCGTCCAGGGCGACCTGGAAATTCTCCGGGGTTTCAAAGTAGCCGAAGAGCAGGCCGTCGTCGCGCATGAACAGTGAATAGTTGTGCCAGCCTGTTCGCCGCAGGGCATCGAGCATTTCGGGCCAGACAGCCTCGTGGTGCTTTTTGTATTCCTCGATCCTGTCCTCTTTGACCTTCAGCAGAAATCCTACGCGTTTCATGCGACCCTCTCCTTATTATCATGCTAATCTCGTAACTACTCACCCTCGACGTGAAAGACTTTACAACGAATTTGAGGATTTATCGAACTCCTCCTGGGATGATTCACTGCAGGTGAACCTTCGGTTAATCCCCCAATTCGTTGTGAAAAGGATTTATCGAACTCCTCCTGGGATGATTCACTGCAGGTAAACCTTTGGTTAATCCCCCAATTCGTTGTGAAGAAAGAGTAACTACCTGGACAATGTTACATCATGTCATGGCGAGACCTTCGATACCTCAGGATAAACCATGCACGGATCGAAACGAATGTGTCCGCGAAGCAATCTCCAAGCGCGCCAGGGGATTGCTTCGGCGCAAACAGCGCGCCTACTCAGAAACT
>CAZGKH010000204.1:0-7398 GCA_964525665.1 uncultured Anaerolineae bacterium
ATACCCGGAGATGGGTAGCAGGCCAATCGCATTGGCCGTCTTGAGGCGGATAACGCCCAACTCGGTTGGGCTACTACCCTTTTCCGAGAGAACTCAAAGCTTTGAGGAGGTGAGAGGAACGAAGAGGAAGCCAGTGAGGATTTCAATACTTAGCCAGGCTGGTAGTCGCCCAGCCACTTCACCCAGGGTAGTCTATGCTTGACTGTATTGTACAGACGCCTGTCGCCCGTCCAGAGTTCGAGGCCGAGGATTTCCGCCAAGGCCAGGTAATGACTATCGTAGGCTTGCGGGCGATTGAACTGTTTAGCCAGTTCCCAGGCTTTCTCGTGCAAGCCATCAGGGTAAAGCAGTCTCACCCCGAGGAGGTGAAAGGCCTTAAACATCAGTTCGGCCTCTTCAGGCGGCACCAGCTTACGATGCATTTTGTTGCAGATTACCGATGTCCCTTCGAAGGCAAGCAAGGGCGGAGCAACGATTTCTACGTCCGCGTCTACCCACGTGTCCCACAGATGTTGGGCCTTGGGACTGTCCTGCTCGACGAGCACCAGTTTGAGGACCAGATTGGCGTCAATACAAACCCGCGAGTTCAAGGTCTCTCTCCTCTCTCAACTCGCGCAGATCTTCGGCGACGTCGGAAAAGGGCACCCCACCACGACGAGCAAGGGTCATTTCCCGCACAGCCTGAGCCATAGCCAAAGCCACTTTTCGCTGAGCACGGGAGGGGGGAGAAGTCGTTCTTTCCAGCATTTTCAACTTCTGTAGATCTTCGATGCTCACCAAAGCCGCTTTGGGTCTGCCTCTCGAAGTCAGGACAATTCGCTCCTGACCAAAGGCTACGCGATTGACAATAGTTGAGATACTGCGCTTGACCTCGGCGATGCCTACTGTGTCCATGCTTTCCACCTCCATGAACCATAAAGATGATAATGGGAATTATACTCTCATTCTTAATTCTCGTCAAATCCTGAAGAATCGGCGCAACCCAAATAACGGGGGGACATAGAATAGAAATGACACTCAAACCACTCGCAGGATTCAAGCCGCTGCAAACGCACCACTGCGTCACCGGCTCAATGCGCCACATCTACGCCTACAACGACCACGATTTGAGCGAAGATATGCTGCTGGGGATCGGCTCAGGGGTGAGTTTCAGTTATTGGCACTTCAAGGGCCAGACTCCCTTCATGGGTGGGAGGGGTGGTTTCCGTCCTCCGTACATGGAAGACCTGGCCTGTCAGCGCACTGGCGTCGTAGTGGAGCAGCACACCACCTCCAGCGCGCGCAAGGCGGAGCGGACGCTCCTGGAGATGCTCGAAGCGGGCCAGCCGGTGATGATCCAGTGCGACATGGGCTTCCTGCCCTACTTCGACTTTGGCGACACGGACTATCACTTTGGTTGGCACATCGTAGTGGTCTGTGGATACGACACGGAGACGCACCAGGTGCTCATCGCCGACCGCGACGGGGTGTATCCGATCTCGATGGAGGAACTGGCGAAAGCGCGCGGCTCCAAGTACAAGCCCTTTCCACCCAAGAACAAGTGGTACATCTTCGATTTCAGCAACAAACGCCAGCCCACCGCCCACGAGATGCGAGAGGCCATCGCCGAACAGACCAAAGCAATGCTGGAGCCGCCCATCAGCAACGTCGGCGTCAAGGGCATCCGCAAGGCGGCCAAACGCGCGCTCAAGTGGCCCGACCAGATGGACGAGGACGAGCTGCGCTTCACGCTATTCAACACCTTCATCTTCATTGATGCCACAGGCGGCACCGGCGGCGGCATCTTCCGCTACATGTTCAGCCGCTTCCTGCGCGAGGCAGCGGAGATCACAGGAGATGCTCGCCTGAACGAGAGCGCGGATGCCTTCCAACGCATCGGCGACCGGTGGCAGGAAGTGGCCGCGATCTTCAAAGGGGGATGGGAGACCGATGATCCGGCCGCTGTGCTCCCGGAAACGACCGTGCCACTGATGGAGATCGCCGACCTGGAGGAGGCGGCATGGGGGCGGCTGAGGGAGCTGGTACTGGGATGATACGACGGGGCTTTCGAAGCAAAAGCAGACGAATAGCCTATGACTTACTTCGAAAACCCGCCGCCGATGATTTTTGCTTGCCTTTTAACGCGAAAGTTGGTATAATATGTAGCAACTTGAAACAGGAGAGTTTTCATGGGAGAAGAGAAAGTCCTGGTGGTGGAAGAAGAGATGGCCCCAGAGGTAGTAGAAGACCAGGCCACTGATACTGGGGAACATCTTCCAGAGGGAGCCTACGATTTCAAGACCCTGAGTAGAGGCGACATTCTGGAAGGGAAGGTGGTGCGAGTCAGCCCCGAAGAAGTTCTGGTAGATGTAGGCCGGAAATACGAAGGGACTATCTCCAGTCGTGAATTGGAGAGCATGGGACCAGCGGCCGTCGAGAAGATACAGGTCGGAGACAAAATGCTAACCTATGTGGTGAACCCCGAGGACAAAAACGGCCGGATCGTCCTCTCCTTGCGCCAAGCTGATTTGGAGAAGGAGTGGCGATCTTTGGAGAAGCTCTTCGAGACTGGAGAGATCTTCGAGGGGACAGTGACTGGCCACAACAAGGGAGGATTGATCGTCCAATTGGGCCAGGTGAGAGGCTTTGTGCCGTCCTCACAGTTGGTGCCACCCTCCCGGTGGGACGAGGATAGGCACCTGACTCGCGAGGAGCGTCGAGCCAAGATGGTCGGCCGTCAATTGATGCTCAAGATCATCGAATTGGATCGAGAGCGCAACCGCCTGATCCTCTCCGAACGAGCTGCCAATCGAATACGGCGCAAGGACCAGAAAGAGCAGTTGTTGGCCACGCTCAAAGCAGGCACCACCTGCCGTGGACGGGTAAGCAGCCTGTGCGACTTCGGTGCGTTTGTTGATTTGGGAGGGGCCGACGGCTTGATCCATCTATCGGAGCTTTCCTGGGGACGGATATCCCATTCCAAGGAGGTACTCCGAGTAGGCGACGAAGTAGAAGTCTACATCCTGAACATCAATCAGGAGAAGCGTCGCATTGGCCTCAGTCTCAAGCGCCTGCAGCCCGATCCCTGGAGCCAGGCTGCGCAGAAATACTCAGAGGGTCAGTTGGTGGAAGGCACCATCACCAAGCTGACTGAATTTGGGGCCTTCGCCCGGCTAAAAGGGGATGACATCGAAGGGCTGATCCACGTTTCAGAACTGTCGAACACCCGCATCGCCCATCCTAAGGAGGTAGTTAAAGAAGGGGAAACCCTTACTTTGAGAATCGTCCGCCTCGACCCACATCGCCGCCGCATGGGTCTCAGCCTAAAAAGCGTCGCCAAGGCAGAATACGCTGACCTGGACTGGCGCGTGGAGCAGGCGGCCTTGCTCGAAGAGGTAGAGCACGAAGTCAAAGTAGAAAGCACGGGCATACAGGAAGACGAGGAATCAACCCAGGTGGAAAGTGAAGGGGCTGAGGAGGCTCCACAGGACATCTCAGCAGCCGCGAGCGAAACCTACCAGCCTGGGGAGCACGAAGTCGAAGCACAAAGCAAAAGTACAGAAGAAGAACTAACCCAGGCAGAGAGCGAGGGAGTTGAAGAGGTTCCACAAGATATCTCAGTAGCCGCGAGCGACACCTACGAGCCTGGGGAGCACGAAGCCGAAGCAGAAAGCACGGACATGGAGGAAGAGGAATCCACCCAGGTGGAAAGTGAAGGGGCTGAGGAGGCTCCACAGGACATCTCAGCAGCCGCGAGCGAAACCTACCAGCCTGGAGAGCACGAAGTCGAAGCACAAAGCGAGAGTACAGAAGAGAAGAAAGAAGAACTAGCCCAGGTGGAGAGCAAAGCAACTGAGGTAACCCCAGAAGCCCTTCCGGTAGCTGAAGCCCTCTAGCCTACTGAGTCCCTTTCGGCAAACAAGCGCAATTCTTAGCGATTATTCTTTGTTGTCAGTTGTTGATGGACACTGTCTCATCGGGCGTAACTGCTCAGGTGCCTGGCACTTTTGTCTGAATTTGGTCATTCCATAGGATTTTGTGACAGGCAGGCTCTGCGTTTTCTGTCGAATTCTGCAAGTGCCAGGCACCTTCAAGCGGCCAGCCTGAGTAGTTACCATCGGGCAGCGAAAACGAGCAAACGGAAGGGTATATAGGATGGCAAACAAACTCGATAGATTCACAACGAAAGCCCATCGTGTCCTTACCCGAGCGCAAGAAGAGGCCCTTCGCCTTCATCATGGCTACATCGGCACCGAACATCTGCTGCTGGGTCTGATGCACGAAGATAAAGGTGTGGCCAGCAGGGTCCTAAGGAATTTGGGTGTCAAGCCGAAGCGGCTACAGGACGTTATCGAGAGAGTCAATGGGCCCAATCGGCAGACCTCATTCAGCAAGATATACCTCACTCCGCGCACCAAGAGAGTGATAGAGCTGGCTTTTGATGAGGCGCGGCGGTTGGGACACCATTACATTGGAACCGAACACCTTCTCTTAGGGTTAGTGCGCCAAGGTGACGGCGTGGCCGTTGATGTGCTGAAAAGCATGGGGGTCAGCCTGGACAAGGTACGCACCGAGACCACGCGGATCATGATGAAGAACCCCGTCTATGCTGGGCGTGCAAAGCAGGAGAAGAAAACACCCCTTATTGATCATCTCGCTACCGATCTCACAGCCCTGGCCGAGAATGGCAAGCTAGATCCTGTTGTCGGCCGGCAAACAGAGATAGAACGTGTCATTCAAATCCTCTCGCGGCGGACAAAAAACAATCCTGCTCTAATCGGTGAGCCCGGGGTGGGTAAGACGGCCATCGTGGAGGGCCTGGCCCAGTGCATCGTGGCCGGCGATTCACCAGCGCCCCTGCTCGGCAAGCGCCTGATTCAATTGGATGTTGGCTCGCTGGTGGCCGGCACCATATACCGCGGCCAGTTCGAAGAACGGCTTAAACGGGTCATTGACGAGATTAAAAACTCAGATAGCATCCTGTTCATTGATGAAGTACACATGTTGGTTGGAGCTGGGTCTGCGGGTAGCTCCGTGGACGCGGCCAACATCCTCAAGCCAGCTCTGGCGCGTGGGGAGCTTCAGTGCATCGGGGCTACCACAGCCAAGGAGTATCGGAGATACATTGAAAGCGACTCTGCGCTGGAACGGCGTTTCCAGCCCATCCTTGTAGGTGAGCCCACTGTCGAGGAGACGATTGACATCCTGCAAGGCTTAAGGGAGCGCTACGAGGCTCACCACAAGTTGAGGATATCCAACGAGGCCATTAACATGGCCGCCAATCTGGCTGCCCGCTACGTATCGGACAGGTATCTACCGGACAAGGCGATAGACCTCATTGACGAAACTGCATCCCGAGTGCGTATGTATAAGGCCCCCCAGACTCAAGGCCTGAAGGAGACCTACCTCGGCTTGAAGGCAGTGCAACGTCAAAAAGACAGCGCCATTGAAGATGGACAATACGAAGATGCAGCAGACCTACGCTACTTGGAGGTAGAGCTTCAAGAGAGGTTAGACCAGCTTCGTCTGGGTTGGGATGTCTCAGAGGAAGGTCCATCGGTCACTGCCAATGATGTGGCTGAGGTAATCTCTATGTGGACCGGCATCCCCCTCGCCCGTATTGCCGGTGAAGAGACAGAGCGGCTCCTGCAAATGGAGGAAGCGCTGCATCAAAGGATCGTTGGCCAGGACGAGGCCATTACAACCATCGCCAAAGCTGTCCGCAGGGCACGAGCGGGCTTGAAAGACCCCAAGCGGCCCATCGGCTCATTCATCTTCCTGGGACCTACGGGAGTGGGTAAGACGGAACTGGCCAAGGCCCTGGCCGAGTTCATGTTCGGTAGCGAGGATGCTCTGGTACAGTTAGACATGTCTGAGTTCATGGAGCGCCACAACGTGTCCCGGCTGGTGGGAGCTCCGCCAGGCTACGTCGGCTACGACGACGCTGGACAGCTCACCGAAGCCGTCCGCCGTCGCCCCTACTCTGTTATCTGCTTCGACGAAGTGGAGAAAGCCCACCCTGAAGTCTTTAACATGTTGCTTCAGATCATGGAGGAAGGACGTCTCTCCGACGCCAGGGGGCGCCAGGTTGACTTTCGCAACACCATCATCATCATGACCTCCAACATAGGCGCCCAGCTCATCAAACGAGAAGCAAGCCTGGGCTTCGCCGTGCCTCGCGACGAGGCCACAGGCGAAGAGCAAGCCTACCAGGAGATGCGTGAAAAGCTCTTAGCTCAGCTCAAGAGGACCTTCCGTCCAGAGTTCCTCAACCGGGTGGAGGGGATAATGGTCTTCAAGGCCTTAACCAAGGAGGAAATCAAGCAAATCGTTACCCTGGAGATGGACAAGATCAGGGAGCGATTGGGCGAGCATCAGATAGAATTAACAGCCACCGACGAAGCCCAGGACTTCATGGCCCAGGAAGGCTATAGCACCGAGTTTGGGGCTCGACACCTGCGGCGAGTCATTCAGCGCTTGGTCGAGGACCCCCTATCCGAGAAGTTGTTAGCGGGTGAGTTCCAGCCCGGTGACGTGGTTGTGGTCAACGTGGAGGACGACGAGATCGTCCTGCGAGCCCAGGAGCGGGCCGAGGCCCTCCAGATGGCAGGGACGTCGACCTGAGAGAGACAAAAACCTATCTGTTCATCAGCCACGAGCGTCGGGATATTATCGGTGAGCGGAACATCTCAGGGGCGCCCGATCTGGTGATCGAGATCCTCTCGCCCGCCACCCTGTGGTTAGTGCCCACAGGACTAACCGCCGAGGAGCGGGATCGGGGGATCAAGCTTCAGTTCTACTGTCGGTATGGGGTGCGGGAGTGTTGGCTGGTTGACCCTGAGGAGCGGACAGTGGAGGTGCTGGCCCTCTCGCCGTAGGGCCACCAGGTGCTGGGGCAGTACAGCGAGGACGAGGTAGTGAGTTCGCAAGTACTGGGCGGCTTTCAGTTCCCGGCAGAGGATATCTTCGACTGAGTAACTGTTCAGGTAGACGCTCATTAGTTGGGCGGCGGATGAATCAAACATACACGACACATGCTGAGGGAGGAGAATGGGCCAAGAACTGACAGACATCATACAAGCAGTCACGAGTATGCTCTCAGTTATCATAGCGGTATTGGCCGTGGTAATCGCGGTCCGCACTGAGAGACGCGCACAGAAACGTTTTGAATCGGGACTGAATCTTCAAGAAAAGCGTAATGCGGCCAGCATAAAACCTCTGATAGCTGTGTTTACATCGGAGTTCACGAACAACAAGGGAATCGTGTTATCAAACGCAGGTGCGGGAACGGCGGTGATTACTGCCATTGCAATAGTTCAAGCAGTGTAGCATGAGGAGAGCCGTCAATGACGGAATCTCATATCGAGATAATCTGGACAGACTACATGAAATATCGGGCAAGGTTACGGGGATTCGACC
>CAZGKH010000205.1:0-7378 GCA_964525665.1 uncultured Anaerolineae bacterium
GGGGATGGACCCGAAGAGGATCGCCGAACCTGCGGTGGCCCGCGGCCTCGTCACCCCCGAAGAAGTGGCGGGGATGAGCCAGCACGATATCCTGATGCTCATCTGCCATCCTGGGTTCTCGATGACCGAACAGGTCACCCGCGTCTCCGGCCGTGGGGTTGGGATGGACGTAGCCAGGAGGACGGTCGAGTCGTTGCGCGGCTCCCTGGAAATCCTCTCCACGCCAGGGGTGGGCAGCACCTTCAGGCTGAGGCTGCCCCTCACCCTGGCCATCATCCAGGCTCTCTTGGTGGAGGTAGGCACTGAGACCTACGCCATCCCCTCCAGTTTCATCGAGCGCACAGTGGCCGTCGAGGCCCATCAAATCAAGCCCATCCAACGCCGCGCGGTGATCATGCTCGACGAGACTATCCCTCTCCTCAGACTCGGCGAGGTGCTTCAGGTGCCGGAAAAAAGTGGGAACGATTCTCACTACGTAGTCGTGGTGGAGAGGGATCAGCAGAAGGTGGGCCTGCTAGTGGATTCCCTCATCGATCAGGAGGAGATCGTCATCAAGTCGCTGCCGGGCTTCCTGGGCAAGATTCCTGGGCTGGCTGGAGCAACCATCCTGGGCGGTGGAGAAGTGGTTTTGATCCTGGACGTGCCCAATCTGGTGTGAGTAGGCTTCCTTGGGCGAGGGTCTCCGTTGGGCGAAGATCTCTGACCGAGCCCAAAGGCGGCTGCGGTCAGGAGACCTTGCCGAACTCTTGAGTTTTACGTTTCACGCAGAGAGGTGCAACGATTCAAATGAAACTAACAGAACTGTTGGACAGAGACGAATTGGAGCGAATTGTAGGCAGCCTTTCGCCCCTCGCATCATCTCCCCTCTTCGTAGTGGATGAGAAGGGCGAGATCGTTGCCGAGGCCGGACGAGCCGAGTTTGGCTGCTTGCTGGAAGGGGGCTTCTCGGTACAGGGGGGCCTCGCTCAATGCGCCGTGGAAACGTGCCCGCGCTTTGGGGGTCAGGTTAGTGCCCCCATCCAGGTCTACGGGGGGAGGCTGGGCTTCGTGGTGGGATGCGGCGAACAGGCAGGCCAGACAGTCGCCCTCCTCGGCGACCTCATCTCCCAGAGGGCCACCGACGGGTTCGAGCTCGACAGCCTCTCGGCGGAGATACTGGACAAATACGAGGAAATCAATCTCCTCTACGAGGTGAGCGGGGCGCTGGGGGCTATCTTCGACACGAAGCGGATCTGCGAGCTCGTTCTGGAGAAGGCCGTGCAGGTGATCGGCGTGCGAAAGGCTTCGGTGATGCTTCTGGACCAGGGAAAAGAGGTGCTCCGCATCGCATCGGGGGTTGGGATCCCTCAGGCAGCCTCGTTGACCGTGAGACTGGGGGAGGGGATCAGTGGCCGGGTGGCCCAGACCGGGAAGCCCCTGCTGCTGGATGACATTGATGACCTCCCTTCCGATTGGCGGGGGAAGGGGAGGGACTACGACACGAAATCCTTCGTCTCCATTCCAGTGGTGTGGTCCACGCAGGAGGCCGAAGGGGAGGTGACGGAGCACAAGACGAAAGCCTTCATCTCCGTCCCCCTGGTGTACTCCACGCAGCGGGCCGAAGAGAAGGTGCTGGGCGTCATCAACATGGCGGACAAGAGATCGGGCCAGACATTCACCTCTGGAGACTTGAAGCTCTTGACCGCCATCGGCACCCAGGCGGCCATCGCCATCTACAACAGCCAACTGGTGGAGGAGCTGAAGGAGGCCGAACGGATGAAGAGGGAGATGGAGATCGCCCAGCGCATCCAGATGAGCCTCCTGCCCGAAAAACCCCCGCAGGTAGAGGGGCTGGAGTTGGCCGGACGGTGCGTCCCCGCCAGCGCAGTGGGAGGGGATTATTACGATTTCTTTCCCGGCGATGGCCAGGTGAGCTTCCTGGTGGCCGATGTCTCCGGCCACAGCGTAGGCTCTGCGCTGATGATGGCTATCACCCGCAACGTCCTACGGTCGGAGATCGCGCGGGGCAAATCCCCGGCCGAGGTGCTGGCCAGCACCAACACCGCCATGTACGAGGACCTCAGCCAGGCCGAGCTCTTCATCACTGCCTTCTACGCCAGTTTCGACCAAGAGACGCAGGCCCTCACCTACTCCAACGGAGGGCACAACCTGCCTTTCGTGTGGCGCGCTTGTGAGAGCAAATACACCTTTCTCGACACCGACGGGATGCTGATAGGAGTTCTGAATGACGTGTTCTACGAGGAACGCACCATGGAGCTCCAGCCCGGCGACGTTTTGGTCCTCTACACGGACGGGGTGACCGAGGCGAAGAACGAGGGAGGCGAGCAATTCGGCGAGGAGAGGCTGTACCGTGTGGTGGAGGAGAGGGGCCATCTCCCCGCCCAGGAGTTGCTGGACGAAATCTACCGCCGGGTGCGCGAATTCAGCGGCGGATTGGCCCGGCGCGACGACATAACCGTGGTGATCATGAAAGTGCTGTAGCAAACAAACCAGGTGCAACGCACTTCCGAAGTGCGTTGCACCTTACGTAGGAGGAGATATGACTGGTGAGAAGATACTAGCAGTGGACGATTCTCGCTTTTTGCTCAAGGCCCTCACCTTCGTTTTGGAGAAGGCAGGCTACGAGGTGCACACCGCCTCCGATGGCGAGGAGGCCCTGCAGAAGGCGCGAGAGGAGAGGCCCGCCCTGATATTTCTGGACGCCATAATGCCGGGGAAGGACGGCTACCAGGTGTGCCGGGAGGTAAAAGGCGATCCTGACCTGAGCGAGACCCGCATCATAATGCTGACCGGCAAGGGCAAGGAGGCCGACAGGGAGCAGGCTGTGGCCGCCGGAGCCGATGGCTACGTCACCAAACCCTATACCCCGGCCCAAATACTGGAGCAGGTGAAAGGCATTTTGGGATAGGCAGCGTTCGCCGTCTCCGTTAGGCAAAAGTCTCCGACCCTGTTGGGTGAAGGTTTCTGTTGGGTGAAGGTCTCTGACCGAGCCCAAGGCGGCTGCGGTCAGAGACCTGGCCGAACTTTGGAGATAGGAGACCTTGCCGAGGGCGAAGGCCTCTGCCCCTGTTGGGCGAAGGTCTCTGACCAAGCCCAAGGCGGCTACGGTCAGGAGACCTGGCCGAACTTGGAGGCGTCACTGTTGGGCGAGGGTCTCTGACCGAGCCCAAGGCGGCTGCGGTCAGAGACCTGGCCGAACTTTGGAGAGGAGACCTCGCAGAACTTTGGAGAATAGAGGAGATACCGACTATGGAAGAGTATCAGCGGGAATTGGAGAATGAGGTCAGGGAGAGGACAGAGGAACTGAGGAGGAGGGCGGAGGAGATGACCGTTCTCTATCAGCTCAGCCGCAACCTGAGTCGCGCCCTCGACCTGGACGCCCTTTTTGGGGAAATCATGAAGGGGCTTCGTGAGGTGCTCAACTATCCCAACTGTACTGTCCTTTTGGTAGACGAAGAGAAAGGCGAATTGTACAGTAAAACCGCCTGGGGCTACAGGGAGGACATACGACACTGGAGGATAAAAATCGGCCAGGAAGGCATCACCGGCTGGGTGGCGGCTCATAGGGAGCCCCTCATCGTCCCCGACGTCACCCAGGACGAGCGCTACATCGAGGGGGTGATAGGGGGCCGATCGGAGCTGGCGGTGCCGATGGTGGTGCAGGGGAAGCTCATCGGCGTGCTCGACGTGGAGAGCACCGAGCCGGACGCCTTCGACGAACACGACCTGGAGCTCCTCTCCTCCGTGGCTGCCCTGGCGGCGGTGGCCATCCACAACGCGCAGCTCTTCGAAGATATCAGGGAGAGGGAGCGGCAACTCGCCTATCAGCGTGAGAACGCCAGCGACGCCATCTACAACATTGACCTCGCCGGGCGATTTGCCTTTTTCAACCACGCCGCCGAAGTCATCTCTGGCTACAAGCGAGAGGAGGTGCTGGGTAAGCCTTTCACCGACCTCTTGTGCTCGGAATACCACGGGGAGATGTTGACCATCCTCAAGCGAGGGGCGGAGGAGCCTGGACGCACCTACGAGGTCGAGTTCCTGGACAAATGGGGGGAGCGCGTCCCTCTGGAGATAACCATCACTACCCTCAACAAGAGGGGAGGCAGGCCCATTGGGGCCCAGATCATCGCCCGCGATATCCGGGCGAGGAAGCGCCTGGAAAACGAGCTGTTGGAGTTCATCTCTAAAGTATCCCACAACCTTAAGACGCCGCTGGCCTCGATCATGTCCTTCTCCGAGATATTACTGGGCTACGAGGACGAGGATCCGGAAACCCAGCGTGAGTTCCTGACCATCATCAACCAGGAGAGCAAGAACCTGGCTAAGATGCTGGAGGAGACCTTAGATATGTCCCGATTGGGATTTGGAGGAGAAAAACATGGCCAAAAAGATTCTGGTAGTTGACGACACGCCCTTTATCGTCAGGTCCTTGACCTTCGTGCTGAAGAAGCAGGGCTATGAGACCATCACCGCCACCGATGGCGAGGAGGCGGTGGCCAAGATACGGGAGGAGAAGCCAGACCTGGTCTTCCTGGACGTGATGATGCCCAAGAAGACCGGTTTCGAGGTCTGCCAGGAGGTGAGGGGCAGCCCCGAAATAGGTGATCCCTACATAATCATGCTCACCGCCAGGGGCCAGGAGGCAGACCGGGAGAGGGGGCTTCGCCTGGGCGTGAACGAGTTCATGACCAAGCCCTTCAGCCCTTCCAAGATCATCGAGAGGGTGAAAGAGGTGCTGGGGTGAGCGAATCATGAATCACGAATCATGAATCGGGAGGAGGAAGCAGTGAATTATGGGGAATGGAAAGCCAATGTTCCTGCGGAGATTAAGAGCGGGCCGGTGTGGAGATTCTATGGGTATCAGAAGGCACTTTTCCTTTACGATTTGGTGTGGGGGGATTGTCAACGGTGGCTGAAGGATAGACGGGGGAAAGCCATTGTGGAGCAGATTATCCGAAGCGCTGGCTCTATTGCTGCTAACATTGAAGAGGGCTACGGGCGGGGATTCGGCAAGCAATATGCCTATTTCCTAAGGGTTGCTTTGGGCTCGGCCCGGGAGACTAAAGGCTGGTATTATCGTGGCCGCCGTTTACCCCCTGAAGGTTTGTTCGAACATCGCTTGGCCCTGCTGGAAGAAATCATCCCCTTACTGGTTACAGAGATAAAACAGCAAAAACTCAAAGCCCAGTGATTCCTGATTCGCAAATTTGCCTGAGGAGGAAGACAAACATGAACATTGTCGTCACCAAAGAAAACGACGTCGTGGTGGTCGCCGTGGAGGGGGAGGTAGATGCCGAGACGTCTCCCCAACTGCGAGAGCTCTTCGACGAGCTCCTGGCGGAGGGGGAGCACAGCTACGTGATTGACATGGCGGGGGTGGAATTCATGGACAGCTCCGGCTTGGCGGCTCTCGTGAGGCTCTTCAAAAGGGTCAGAATCGGCGAGGGCGATGTCAAGCTCTGTGGTGTGAGGCCTGAGGTCTTGAAGATCTTCGAGTTGACCAGGCTGAACAGAGTCTTCGACATCTTCGAGACCCGCGCCGAAGCGGTGGAAAGCTTTCCATGAATGGAGAGGAGACCACCCTGGTCATCAAGAGTCAGCCGGCCCAGATCGCCAGGGTGCGAAACTGGGTGGCCGAAAAAGCGCAGGCCGCAGGCTTCTCCAGCGAAGACATCTTCGCCCTGAAGCTGGCCGTCAGTGAGACCTGCAGCAATGTCATCCGGCACGCCTACGAAGGGGCCGACGACAAGGACATCGTCGTCTCCGTTGGCATCGAGGGGGACACGCTCTCGCTGACCATCAGGGACTTCGGGAAGAAGTTCGACCTCTCTGGCTACCAGCCCCCCGACCTGGACACCCCCTCCGAGGGCGGCTATGGCATTTATCTCACCAGGGAGCTGATGGACGAGGTGGAGTACGATACCTCGCCTCCAGAGGGCACGGTGCTGAGAATGGTCAAACGGAAAGGCGGGTTGCAATAATGAGCGACGTCTGCTTGATTCTGGAGGGCACCTACCCCTACGTGGTGGGCGGCGTCTCCACCTGGGTTCACTCCCTCATCACCGGCCTCCCCGACGTCGAGTTCTCACTGGTGCACATCCGGGCCGAAGCCGAAAATGGAGGGCGGGAGCCCAAGTTTGAGCTGCCAGCCAACCTGCAGGAGATGGTGGAGATGACGGTGGAGGCAGCAGCTTCTCGCACGGGAAACTGGGACCTTCCCCAGGCCACCGTCTACCACGCTCTCTCCTCCGGCTTCGCCGGCCTGCTGGGCGTCGAGCTCAAGCGGGCCTTCGGCAAGCCCCTTATCCTCACCGAGCACGGCATCTACTGGCACGAGGCCGCGCTGGGGGCCGGCGAGATAGAGTGCGGCTTCAAAGTGGCCAGGGATTGGGCGGGGCGGTTCCGGGGGATGGCCAGACTCATCTACCAGGAGGCCGACGCCGTGGTCACCGTCTGCCAGGCCAACCAGGTGTTGCAGCTTGCCGCTGGGACTCCGGCTGAGAAGTGCCGCGTCATCTCCAACGGCGTCGAACCCGACGCCTCGCGGACGAGGAAGCCTTCCGGTGATGCCCTCCGCATCGGGCTGGTGGGGCGGGTGGCGCCCCTCAAGGACGTGGTCACCTTCATCGCCGCCTGCCGCGTTCTGGCCGACGCATTGCCTGCAGCCGAGTTCCTGGTGATCGGCCCCACCGACCAGGACGAGGGATACTACCAGGAGTGCCTGGAGCTGCGCCGCGAGCTGGGCCTCGACGGAAGATTGAGCTTCACCGGTGAGGTTGACGCGCGCCCCTATTATCATAGGCTGGACGTGATGGTACTCACCAGCATCAGCGAGGGGCAGCCGCTGGCCATGCTGGAGGCCATGGCCGCCGGATTGCCGGTGGTGGCCACCGACGTGGGGGGATGCGCTGAGACGCTCGGCGTATCGGAGCCCGAAGCGGCGGGCCTTATCACTCCGCCCCACAACCCGCAGGCCACCGCGCGGGCCGTCTTACAACTCTGCCGCAACGAGGAGCTTTACGCCTGTATGTCTGCCACTGGCCGGGCAAGGGTGAGGCGCTTCTACAGTCGGGGCCGGTTCCTGACGGCGTATCGGGATTTGTACGAAACACTCGCTTTGTAGTGGAGTGCAGGCGCAAGCCTGCGGGGGCGGACTTGCGTCCGCACTCCCCGATTCTCTGGAGTTTGGATTGCGGAATCACGGAAGGTTCGGAGTCACGGAACTTCCGTGCTTCCATGCTCTCCGTGTTTCCGTGTTCCCGCTGGAGCACAGGCATGAGGATAGGCATTCTGCACCAGTATGGCCTTTTCGGTTCGGGTAGCGGGGTCTACGTCCGCAACCTGGCGCAACGCCTTGCCCAACGGGGGCGTCAGG
>CAZGKH010000206.1:0-7376 GCA_964525665.1 uncultured Anaerolineae bacterium
CCCACCGAGGATACGGCGAAGGCCATTGACGAGCGGGCGTCCATGGGCGCCATCGGCAATATGCAGGCCTACCTTCAGTTCAAGACGGCGCGGGCCATGACCGAGGCTGCTGGAGCACCTGGTGGTATGGCCGGGGCCGGGGTCGGTCTGGGGGCTGGCGTGGGCATGGGGGCCGCCATGGCTCAGATGATGGCTCAGTCCATGCAGCCGGGCGCGCCGGCAGCAGCAGCGGCGACGATGATGTGCCCCAGTTGTTCGGCCCAGATTCCAGCCGGGGCGAAGTTCTGTCCTCAGTGCGGGGCCAAGATCGGCGGCGAGATGATCTGCCCCAACTGCAAGGCCGACGTGCCCGATGGCTCCAAGTTCTGCCCCAACTGCGGCGCGAAGATAGCCTGAAACGTGAAACATCAAACGTAAAACGTCAGAAGATCCTGCACGGAGCATGAACTGGAAAGGGCTTCCAGAGGTGATGTACGCCTTTGGAAGCCCTTCGGTTTCTGGAAGATGATCGAAGTCAGACATTCGTCGTTCAGCTATCTCCAGTTCGCTGCATAACTAGACGCACCCGCCAAGTGAACAGAGCCCAGGCCGCTAAGCCGACCCACGTGGCCACGCTGATGCCCAACCCCACCTTCCACGATAGGGGCTCGAATACGAGGCGCACCTCGTGGTAGCCTGGCTCCAGGTAGACGGCGCGGAAAGCGTAGTTGGCTCGCAGAACCGGGGCGGCGCGACCATCAACGTAGGCCATCCACCCCGGATAGTAGACCTCGCTGAGGACGAGATATGCCTCTGCCGATGTTCTGGCCGTGAGGCGCATGGCATTGGGGCCGTAGGCGGTAATGTCCAAAGAATCGGCCTCCCCTTCAGCGGATACGTCCAAAGGCTTGCCCCCCTCCACAACCACGCTGCTGGCCGGGTCGAAGCTGGGGTCTTGAATCTGAACGAACGCGCTCTCCTGATCGGGCACGGCTACCGCCTGGTGGACGAGGAGGGCTCGCGGCAATGCATGGGTGTTCAGGTAGATGTTGACCTGCGAGTCACGGTCGAAGACGGGCACGAACTTGTCCCAGTCCAGGGGCACATCCTTGTGACCGATGACGTACTTGGCGTTCACGAAGTCATACAGGCGGGATGACCGAAGGCCTCGGACGCCCACTGCATCCCAGTAGCGCCTGTAATCGGCCAACTGAAGCGGGTTCCAGATACCCGACACGTCGAAGATGCCATACAGCAAACTGCCATCGGGTTGCCAAACGTCCCAGACGCCCGTTCCCGTGTCTATGCGGTAATAGCCGGGGTCCGATTTGAGGAACTCAATGGCCTCAGGATGTTGGTAGCCTACCGTGGGATCGTTGTGCTCCAGGTCGGTGTAGGCCCCCATGCTGAAAAGGTCAAGGACGATCAAGCCCACAGCCATCAGGCCCATCGCCCGCCGCCCCCAGCGATAGCGTCGCAGGTGGAGAACAACCAGGCTGGCCGCCAGGATCAAAAGGAAAAACACCAGACCGTTGACCGCGCTCACCGTCCTTTGGTATATCGTCGCATCTCTGCCCTGGGCGATCAGGATGGCGTGGTACCCCAGGGACAGGCCGATGACCGCTATGCCTAACCAGACCCCAGCAGCTAACTTCATCAGGCGGCGGAACACAGCTCGCGTTCTGTGACCAAGTGGCCGCAGAAGGGCATCCAAACCCAGAGCGGCCAGGGCAGCCAGGGCAAAGTCCAGGAGGTAGATGAAGCGGGCCGGAGCGCGCACTTTGTCGAAGCCGGGCAGCAAGTAGAGCCAGCCGTGCAGGATGGTGTAGCCACCGAAGGCCAAAAGGAGCGAGACGATAGCCAGGCCCAGGAGGAAGCGGGTCAGTCTGTCCCGTCTGAGAAGCGCGGCCAGGGCAGCCAGGATGAGAGGCAGAACGCCGATGTAGCCCACCTCCACCCGATCCCAGGGTCCCCAGAAGCCCGCCGGCCCTCGTCCGAACAAGCCGGGGATGATCAGCCCCACCAGTCCCACCGGCGGCAGGGAATATCGGCTGGCCTCCTGATAAGTCATTTCAGCCCGCACAGTGTGGCTGGCCATCTCGTAGCTGGGGATGAGGGCCAGGGCGGCGAGGCAGAGGGCGACGAGGCAACAAGGCACTAAGTAACGAGTTAACGGGTACACGAGAGAACGGAGGAGCGACAACTTGCTTATCCGTTTGAGAGTATCCACCCTCCCCCTGCCCCTCCCTGGGAGGGAGGGGTGAAAGCTTGCCCCCAGGCAGAGGGTGTACAACGCCAGAGCGAACGCGATGAACAGCGTTATCTGGATGTGGCCGGCCAGGGTGGCAATTCCTAGAAAGGCCCCTGCTGCGGCGGCCATGCCGGGCCGCTGCTCGGTCATGGCCCGGTGGTAGCAGAGGAAAATGAGGGGAAGCCAGGCGGCCACGGCGATCATGTTCAGGTTGCCGAAGTGGGTGACGAAGAGGTCGGAGAACATGAAGGCGATGGCGCCTGCTAAAGCGGCCAAGCGGCTTAGCGGCCTAGCGTCATGGCGCTTAGACGCTGGGACGCTAGGACGCTGAGTCGCTGGAAGATAGCGAAGGCAAATGTACATGAAGACGCCAGCCAGGAAGAAATGGAAGACGGCCAGCAGTTCCATGGTGGGGTAGGTCACATCGGGGAAGAGGAGGAAAAAGAGGAGGTTGACAGGATAGAAGAGGCCCGACTGGTTGTCGGCGGCGAAGGGAGCGCCGCCGTAGAGATAGGGATTCCACAGGGGGACGACACCCCGCCGGAGATTGCGGGCCGCGAAGCGGTAGAGGGGATAGAGAAAGGAGACCAGGTCGCCGCCCCCGGCGGGCATCCAGGTATCGTCGGTGAAGAAGAGCTGCCAGAAGAAGCCCAAGGTGGCAAGAGCGATGACGCCCAGAGCTAATACGTCGCGGTGATAATCTGCCTTCAGCCACCCCCGCCGGTGAAGCCCCTGAGCTATCGCATAAGCTGCCAGCCACAAGACGCATAGCCCCAGCAGCCAACCTACTGGCAAAAGCAAGACGCCCTCCCCGCAAATCGTTCAGCTAGACTTCCGAAGTCCCAACAGAGCCTTGCCAATGATGGCCAGTTGACTGTTTTGGGACACACTCTGTTGGGTAGGGTTTGAGTCCCAGACTTCGGAAGTCTCACGATCCCTGCCGCCCCCTACTCAGGCGCCTCTCCAGCCAAGATCTCGGCTAACTGCCTCCGCTGGCTGCCGGGTATGGGCCTCTCCTTGCTCAGGTTCCGTAGGAAAGACTTGAACTGTTTGCCATCTAACACAGGAACAGCGGGGGTCTCTGTATCGAGATCCACCTGGGGATTAGTGAACACCACCACACCCTCAATGGGCGCTTCCTCGTCGGAAAGCCGTTCAGCCAGGAAGCGACGGAGCTTTTCGACCTCGGCTCGAACCTCCTTGCTCGGGTTGCCCAGTCCCTCCTGCCCAAAGAAGCGGAATATCATTCGCTTCCAACCACCCTCACTGCGCCACTTCTCACCCTCGCAGCGAACCTTTCCACCTTGATCTTTGGGGTTTACAACGCAGAGGCCAAAGGGAGTCAGCAAGACGTGACGGGCCGGCAGGACGTAGTTGTAGAGGCGATAGCGGTCATCGAAGCCCTTCAAGACCTTGACCAATGTCTGATCATGCCGCGGTTCCTTGACCCAGCGGTTAGCATGGTAGAGGCCGATCTGGGAGAGCACAAACCCTGCGAACAGGCAGCCAAACGATACGAGCAACCACTGAGTAGATGTGAGCAACCATTGGGGGGAAAGAGAGGCCGCTAACCCCAGGACCAACACTGCCAAACCCGCGAAGCTGGCCCCACGCCCCAATCTGCCTCTGTTTCTGATCAATTTCTCGTTTGTAATAACTTGCATTTCCTTCCTTTCAAGTTTTGAAGTTTGAGCTTTGAAGTTCTTTATTCTGCGTACCTGCCATACACCGTGCACGCATTTTGCCCGCCCAGGCCGAAGGAGTTGCAGATGGCGACGTCCACCTGGGCCTTTCGGGCCACATTGGGGACATAGTCCAGGTCGCAATCGGGGTCAGGGGTCTCCAGGTTGATGGTGGGATGGATGATGTTGTCCCGGATGGTGAGGATGCAGGCGATGGACTCCACAGCTCCCGCAGCGCCCCACAGATGCCCGATCATGGACTTGGACGAACTAATGGCTACGCGGTAGGCGTGGTCGCCGAAGACTTTCTTGATGGCCAGGGTCTCCGAAACGTCGCCCAAAGGGGTGCCGGTGCCGTGGGCGTTGATGTAGTCCACTTCGCTGGGCTCCACGCCCGCGTCTTTCAGCGCCCAGCGCATGGCCCGCGCGGCCCCTCTACCTTCGGGATCGGGCGCAATGAGATGGTAGGCATCGTTGGAAGCACCCGTGCCCAGCACTTCCGCGTAGATGCGAGCCCCTCGCTCCAGAGCGTGCTCCAGGCTCTCCAGGATCACGATGCCGCTCCCCTCACCGCCGATGAAGCCGTCGCGATCCTTGTCGAAGGGGCGGCAGGCCCGTTCAGGCTCGTCGTTGCGGGTGGAATAGGCTCGGCCCACGCAGAAGACGGCCAAGGCCAGCTCACAGATGCCCCCCTCTGCCCCACCGGCTACCATGACCTTGGCCTTCCCCCGACGGATGACGTCTGCGGCCTCGCCGATGGCCTGCGTGCCGGCAGCGCAGGCAGTAGCGATGGTCAAACTGTAACCCTTGATGCCGTAGGTGTAAGCCACCTGGAAGGCAGCCAGATTGGGAGGCATCATCACGATGAAGAAGGGCGAAATCCGCATGCCGCCCCGCTCTAACAGCACTCGACAGGCTTTTTCTGTCTCATCAATAGCCCCTACCGCGTTGCCTAATAGCACACCTACGTCCTCAGCGTTCTCCTCGTTGACAACGAGGCCCGCATCCTCCAGGGCCATCTTGGTCGCGGCCACGGCGAACTGGCTGAAAAGCGCCATGCGCCGCGCCTCTTTGCGGTCCATGAAGTCTCGTGCCTTGAACCCCTTCACCAAACCCAGGATCTGGGTGGGATAGTCACTGGGATCGAAGTGGGTTATGAGGCCTATCCCGCTTCGACCGGCGAGGAGCCCCTGCCAGGTCTCCTCCACACTCAACCCTAGAGGCGTGATGGCCCCCAGACCGGTAATGACAACCCTATCTTCGATACTGCGTTCTCTTGGCATATCAAACCCTCCTATTTAATGTAAGGCTCTAGTGCCCGTCCCCGGGCGCGGCTTTGACGGCCCGGGGACGGGCCTTGGAGCTTATGTCATAATTCCCTCTTTGATGGCAGCAAGCATCCCACCCTCCACCGCTCGTTTGGCCACCCGCACCGCGTTCTTGACGGCTCTGGCATTGGAGCGCCCGTGACCGACGATCACCACGCCGTCCACCCCTAGCAGCGGCGCGCCGCCGAACTCAGCGTAGTCCAGGCGCTTTTTGACCTGGTCAAAGGCAGGCTTGGACAGAAGAGCGCCGACTGTGGCCAGAGGCCTCTTCTTGATCTCGTCCCTGATTATGCCCAGGAGCGATGACGCCAGCCCTTCAGAAAGCTTAGCGATCACGTTGCCGGTGAAGCCGTCGGTGACTACCACATCGGCCATTCCCATCGGGATATCCTTGCCCTCCACATTGCCAATGAAGTTGAGGCCGCTCTTCTTGAGCAGTTGGTGAGCCTCCTGCACCAAGATGCTGCCTTTGGTCTCCTCCTCCCCGTTGGAGACGATGCCCACGCGGGGGTTGGCGATCCCCAGCACCCTTTCGGCGTACGCCGCGCCCATGTAGGCGAACTGGAGCAGATATTGAGGCTTGCACTCAGTGGTAGCTCCCACGTCCAACAGGACACAGAAACCGCTTTCGGTGGGGTAGATGGTGGAGAGAGCCGGACGCTTGATTCCTCGGATGCGGCCCAGGCGGAGCAGGGCCGCGGCCAACGCGCCGCCGGAGTGGCCCATGGTGACGAAGGCCCCCGCCTCGCCCCGCTTCACCAAATCTATGCCGACCACCATCGAGGAGTCCTTCTTGGCCTTGACCGCCGCCGCTGGGTGCTCCTCCATTTCGATGACCTGACTGGCGTGGATGATGGGCAAACTGAGGCCGGACGTATCGTACTTGGCCAACTCCTGCTGCACATCCTCCTCGCGGCCGACCAGGATCACCTCGATCCCATACTCCCGCGCCGCCCACACTCCCCCCTCCACGGCCACCGGCGGGGCGTGGTCGCCGCCCATGGCATCCAGTACGATTCTCATAGCAGAATAACCTCCGTATTCATCTCAGCTCTCCCCTGTACGTAACGGGGCAACGAGTACCAACGGCTGACTTATGCCTTATTACCTCATTGCCTCTCAACAAAGTCTAACACCATCACCAACCACAAGTTGCGCTTTCCCTACTCCGAGCCAAATTCCCAAGTGCTGTATATTGTACGATACTTTTCGCAAGTTGACAAGTGAAAGAATAGTGAGTATAATTCTGACACAATGCCCCGGTGGCGGAATAGGCATACGCGGCAGGTTGAGGACCTGTGCCCTTCTGGGCGTGCGGGTTCGAGTCCCGCCCGGGGCACTAGCGATCCACTCGGATAGCAAAAGCTCAGGAGACCTACTGAGCTTTTGCGTTCGATGAAGTTGCAGTCCAAGAGCCGGTCGGTAAGGTCGAAGAGAGGACATAGCCTCGACAACGTCAGCCACGGCCAGGCTCCTTGCTTCCAGGAGAATCTCCTCGCCCGATAGGCCCTGTGGGTAACCCGAGTTATCTAGACGCTCGTGATGCTGAAGCACTATTTGGGCCACCGGCCACGGGAAAACCGACCCCCAAAATCAGGATTTTCCCAATTGCGGTTTGACCCTGTTTTGTGGTATAATAGGGGATGGGTGCGTGCAAAACGCGCCGCAGGGGCGAGGTTGTCTCGCCCGTTGGGCAGGGAAACCCTGCCCCCACGAATCGTCTATCACAGCGAGGTTTCCAGTAGAGGCGCTGTTGCCTTTTGAGAAGGGGGGAGGGTAACGGAGCAAGGAAACCACCATATCACCCCCACAGATGGTTTCCTGCTGTGTGTCCAGTGAGGGGCGAAAGGAGCGCCAACAATGACTTACGAGAACGAAGTAGCCACCGCGTTCGACATTGTACTCGAAGAAATCGAGAACGCCGTTAATGAACTCAACTTCGATATCTCCCAATCCAAGCCCATCATAGATGAGATTGACCGTGTTCTGGCGAAGAGCTACGGCTTTGCGGATGAGGAGTTAGATTTCATCATCAACTACGACATCAAGTACCGCCTGGGCGACCAACTACTGAAGGAAGAGGGCGAGGAGGAGTAGCCAGTGCGCGCACCACGGACGATCCTGCGCGAGAGTGAA
>CAZGKH010000207.1:0-7370 GCA_964525665.1 uncultured Anaerolineae bacterium
ATGGGGATTGCTTCGCAAAAACCGCTCGCAATGACACTGGGCTGAACGGTTACGATCGCTGGAGGGGTAGGGCATGGCCCACGGAGTTGCAGCCTGACAGTTATAAGACCGCCAGGGAATGCACGGATTTGTTAGGCATGCCAGAAGATCGATTGGTGAAAAATGGGGGTGTGGCTCGTGGAATCGGTGAGGCGTGGAGAGGCAGGGCAAATCGCAGATCTGGCAGCGGGCCTTGCATGGCCGCCGGATCTGCGATCGGACCAATCAGCGGGGTTTTGTTATCGGTTTGCGGGGGATGGTGAACCCCTCAAGCCGGTCTGGGCAGGCGCTCGCCGCGCTTGCATCTTCTTGCCAGTGGAGACCAGTAAGCTGCCGACTTTTGCCAAAGCCTGATCCAGAAGCCTTGATCTATCAGTAGCAACCTTTCTTCCCAATCTGTCTCGTTCGGCTTCGCGCAGAACGTCTTTGGAGCGCTCGTTCATCAGTAACTCGGCGAGTGATGGGCTATTGGCAAACATCTTCTCCCTCCTTTGTCATGGTTGAATCTGGGTGATATTTCACCTGTGTAGAAAAACCAGCGATGGCCGCCAGCAATCGTTCCGGCGGGTCGCATTTACAAACAAAGGCATCGGCGCCAGCGTCCAGGGCTGCTCGACGCAGCTCTGGCCGCCCGCTCAGAGCAATTACGGACGAGTCGGGACAGGCGCTCCGTAGGGCGGACATCAAACCCTGCCCTGAATTCACCGAAGGGTTGATCTCCGCTCCCCCCAGCAATTCCCAACCGAGCAGAACCAGGTCGGGACATTCCGCTTCCACCTGTAACAATAAATCCTCAGCATTGTTAACCTCGCCTATGACCCTCACTCCTGGTTGTCGTTCCAGCAAAACGCGTAATCCAAATCGTACTCTTGGTTGGTTATCGGCTAATAGAATCTCCATGTACATTGGCCTCATTTCCATTACTATCTTCTGGTCAGACATATTATAACAGAAAAACCCCCCAGACGCATCGGGCATCTGGGGGATTTTTGTATTGGACAGGTGTCCTATATTTCTTTTAGACAGGTGTCCAGTGTGTCTTGAGAACTACCGGCTCTTATTCTCCTTTTGGTCAAGTGACTAATTTGAGCCGCAGCGCTAATGCTATCGCCTCCGCCCGATTGGAAACATCCAGTTTGGACAGCACGTTGCTGACGTGAGCCCTGGCCGTTGAGCGACTGATTGTCAACCGCGCGGCAATCTCTGGGTTGCTCAATCCCTCTACCATCAGAGCCAGCACCTCTCGCTCGCGGGGGGTTAGATCGTGGCCTGGCGCAGGCCCCTGGCTGGCAACCTGGATCAACGCCTGGGTTGCCTCTGGAGCCAGGGTTGCCCGACCAGCATAGGCCGCGCGGATGGCGTCGGCCAGTTCGTCAACCGAGACATTCTTGAGCAGGTAGCTGATGGCTCCCGCTTGAAGCGCCTGCTGCACCAAGTCCTTCTCGTGGAAACTCGTCAGGGCGATGATCTGCACGTGAGGGCATCGCTCACGAATAGCACGGGTGGTGGTCGGCCCGTCCATCTCCGGCATCAGCAGGTCCATCAGGATCACGTCTGGCTGGGCCTGTTGGCACACTTGCAGGGCTTCTTTCCCGTTGCTGGCCTCGCCGACCAGCTCCAGATCGGTCTTGATCCTCAGAAAAGTCGCCAGCCCTTTGCGAACCATATCGTGATCGTCAACGATCATGACTCGAATGCGATTTGACTCGCTCATAGTACCTCCAAACTGGTAAACCGGGAGATTGGGAAACTGGTAGATCGGGAGACCAATCTACGAATCTACGGATTTCGCAATCACCAAAGTAATGTCATCAAACTGAGGTGTATCGCCCATGAATTCCTGCACTTCCGCGATCAAGGCATCTTGTATATCCTGGGCTGAACGCCCCAGGTTGGCTTGCACGATCTCCAGCAGTCTCTCGTGGCCGAAGAACGACTCCTGCTCATCTTCCGCATCGGTGACGCCATCTGTGTAAAGCACCAACGTGTCACCAGGGACAAGGTGAACGGTCTCCTGCTTCCAGGCCGCATCTTCGACCACGCCCAAGACCATGCCCGTTTTGGATAACGTTTGAGCCGCGCCTCTGTCTTGATCACTCAGGAGATACGGGGGGTTGTGTCCGGCGCTGCAATATGTCAGCTCTCGTTGGTCAGTCGTCATTCGTCCCATCCCACACAACCATCACTTGTGTACCGTGACCGGGTTGGCTTTCGAGGTTAAGTGAGGCCCCAATGGACTCGGCTCGCTCGTGGATGATTCCCAGCCCCAGCCCCAGGTGATCCGACAGGACACGACTCAGATCAAAGCCTCGCCCGTCGTCGTTGATGCACAATTCCACTCCCCTCCAACTCCCCTGGTGAGCGGAGGGAGCGTGAAGGTGGCGAAGACTCACTGTCACTCGGCTGGCCTGGGCGTGCTTGACTACGTTGTTCAGCGACTCTTGGGTGATGCGGTATAAGGCCACGTGAACGTCGGGAGGAAGTTCGTAGTGATCTTCCACTGTCACCGTGACGGGCACGCCCGTCCGCCCGGCGACGGCTTCGCCGAGTTGGCGCAGCAAGTCGCGCAGGTTGGCCTCGACCAGGGCCGCCGGCCGCAGTTCCATCAACAAGGTGCGCATCTCGGCCAGGGCGCCGCGACTCAATTGCCGCAAGTCCCGCAAGAGCTGTCGTCCCTCATCCTGATCGTTTTCCCACAGAGGGGGCAATGCCTCGGCGATGAGGCTGGCCGAGAACAGGGTTTGGGTAACGGCGTCGTGCAGTTCCCGCGCCAGGCGCTGGCGCTCCTCCATCACGGCCAACTGCCTGGCTTGCTCGTAGAGGTGGGCGTTCTCAAGGGCTACAGCGGCCTGCGCAGCGATAGTGGGCAACAGGTTAAGATGCTCCTCGTCGTAGACATTCTCGGTGGTGTAGCTTTGCACGGCTATGATGCCCAGAACCTCATCGCCGGCGATCATAGGCACCCCCAGCCACGACTTTGCCGGTGTGCCGATGGTCTCAATGCCAATCTCCTGCATACGGCTCTCTACGTTGTCGGACAGGAGCAAGGGTTGGCGACTCCTGATGATGTACTCTGTCAAGCCCCGGCTAGCCTTTCGCCCTGGGGAGTGCCGCCTGACCTCGCCCCCTTCGACGTAGAGCGGGAACGAAACCCAATCCTCATCTCTGTCGTAGAAGGCGATGAACAGATTGGTGGCATCCATCACCCGGCTCACCTGGTGGTGGATCAGGTCCAGAAGCTCGTCCAACTGAAGGGTGGAACTGATCGCTCGACCAACGTCGTTGAGGACAGCCATCTCGTCAATGCGCCGCTGGCGCTCGGTGAACAGCCGGGCGTTCTCAAGAGCCACGGCCGCCTGGTTGGCGATGCTGGTGAGGGTCTGCTGGTGGCCCTCGTCGAAAGCCCCTCGCTGGTAGCTGCCCACGACGAGGGCGCCCATCACTTTATCGCCGTAGAGCATTGGCACACCGAGCCAGCCGTGATTGGCTTTGGGCGAGCCAACCGGCATGATCTCGACATCTAGTTTGTCTCTCTCATCAAACAGGCTATCGAAGCGCAGCGGCTGCTTGTTGTGAATGACCAGCTTGAGCAACCCCTTGTCCAGCACGTATTGCGTCTTGGGGTAGTGTATGCCTTCGTCTACGTTGATCTCGATGCTGACAACGTTGGTCTCTTCGTCGTATAGCGCAATCAGGTAGAAGTCAGTGGGCGCAATGCGGGTGATTTGCTCGTAGAGCGATTGCAACAGTTCGTCTTGCTTCAGCACGGAGGAAATGATGCGGCTGGCCTCCGCCAGGGCGCGTAGCTCCCGAACCTGGCGAGCAGTATCGCGGAACAATCGAGCGTTTTCGATGGCAATGGCAGCCTGGTGAGCCAGGGATTGCAGCACTGCCACATCGCTTTCGTCGAAGGCGTTCAGTTGGTCGCTTTCGACGTTCAACACTCCGATGACGGCTGTCTTCGTCTTCAAGGGCACGGCCAGCTCCGAGCGGGTTTCGGAGACGTCGGCCAGGAAGAGGAATTGGGGTTCCTGGCTCACGTCGGGCGCTAGAAGAGGCTCTCCTGTGGCCGCCACCCACGCCGTGATTCCCTTCCCGCCCACTTTGACAGATGGGGGGCAAAACTGAAGACCGTCCCAATGGGTCTTGGCTCCCGCCTTGAAGACCAGGTCATCACCCTCAATCAGGCCGATAGTCACCAGGTAGTATCCAAAGGCCTCTTTGAGCAGGCGGACGATCTCTTGTAGCAACTCATTTTCATCCAGAATGGAGGTGATGTGGCGCCCCACTTTGCTGATGACGCGGAATTGCTCTGTCCGTCGCTCCTCGGTTTCGAACAGGCGCGCGTTCTCGATGGCAATGGCTGCCTGGTCGGCAAGGGACTGGATCACTGTCAAGTCACTCTCGTCGAAGGCGTCGAGTTGCTCACTTTGAACGTTGAGCACGCCAATGACCTGCTCCTTGGTCTTGATGGGAACAGCGAGTTCCGAACGCGATGCGGTGTCTGAAATCTGGATGTAGCGCGGGTCTTTGCTCACGTCGGGTATGAGGAGCGGCTCTCCCGTTGCGGCCACCCACCCCGTGACGCCTTCCTCTCCCACTTTGAGGCGAAAGCTGTCGAACAGATCTGCCGAGTCTCGACCTGCTCTGGCCTTGAAAACTACCTCACCCCTCTCGATCAGGCCGATTTCGACCGTATCGTAGTTGAGGGTCTTTTGCATCAATCCGACTAACTGGTCCAGCAACTCGTCTACTGCCAATATGGATGTGACGCGGCGCCCGACCTCGCTGATGACGCGGAATTGCTCTGCGCGGCGCTGTACCGCGTTGAACAGCCGAGCGTTCTCCAGGGCCACCCCGATCTGGTGGCCGATTGAAAGCAGCAAGTCAACATCCTGCTGGCGGAAATGACGCGACTGGCGGCTGGCAGCGGTCAGTACACCCTGTACTTGTCCCTTGTAGAGGAGGGGTATGCTGGCTATCGCGCGGTATCCTTCTGCTGTTACCTCTCTCGGCGCATTGGGTTCTTGGGAGAGGTCGTCTACGATGATAGGATCGCCAGACTCTGCGACACTGGCAGAGATTACGCCATCGGCCACTATCCGGCGGAATGGGTCGGATAGCCCGCAATGGCAGATCATCTGAAGTCCGTCTGCTTTGAGGTTCTTCAGGTGTATCGCTCCCGACTCAAACTCCAGCACGTCCAGTACCTTGTCCAGGGCCGCACTCAGCATGGCCTTCAACTCCAGGGATTGGCTCACCGTCTGGGCGACGTCGTTGAGGGCTGCCAGTTCTTTGGTCCGGTCGACCACCCGCTGTTCCAGGTGAGCGTACGATTCTTTGAGTTGGGCTGCCATGAGGTTGAATTGCTCGGCCAGGTCCTCTATTTCGTCGCCTGTAGGCGCGGTGATGGTATAGCCGAAATTGCCCCCGGCCACCTCCTGCGCCGCGCTGATGAGTTCGGAGATGGGCTTCGTGATCCGCTCGACGCCGATAGTTACCACCACAGCAGGCACCAGCACACCCAGTACCAGGAGCAATAGCAGAGATTGTCCGTACCTCCGGCTCGCGCCGGTCAATGCGGCCCAGCTTTCCTCGGTGATGAGACCCCATGCCGTGCCCCGCACCGGAGCGAAACCAGTGACGATGTCCTGCCCGTCAAGATTTTGGGTGCGGAGGGCCCCCACCTGCCCATCCAGTACATTCTGCACTACTGTTTGTCCCCAGAAGTCGCCTCCAATGAGGTTGCGATCGGAATGATAGATCAGTCTGCCATTGCCATCCACGAGATGAAGACCGCCCTCTCCCAGGCGCAGTTTCGCAATGCTGCTGTAGAAGGCGTTGTCGGCGGTTGCCCCCACGCGAAACAAGCCTGCGATTATCCCTTTGAACTCGCCATACTCACCAGTGATGGGCGCGGCAATAACAATGGCTTCTGCGCCATCCGGCCCATCGGTCACGATGTCGGAGAAGGCCGGCGACTCCGAGCGAAGCGTCTGGTGATGGGCTATCTGGCGATAGAAGGTGCGGTCCGACCATCTCTGCCCCATGATTTCTGGTCGCTCTGGTTCAGTGGCCACAACCGTCCCGAAGGCATTGAGGATCAGCCCGCCAGCGTCAAAGACAGTTAAGCGGTAGCGGGCCGCCTTGAGTGCGTCGCGTTGGGCAACCGGATTGCCCTCGTAGATGTCTGCGGTGCGCGCCAGGGCTGCCAGAAGGTTGGTGAATTCTGTCAGTTCCGTCGCCAACTCGCTGGCCGAGAGGCGGGTTAGCTCGCGGTTCCGTTCAATAGCCAGGTCCTGGGTCACGTCTTGGTAGGCGAAGAAGATAACTGCGGCTACTGCGACCAGGATGATGGCCGTGGGGACGAAGGACCAGGCAATGATCTTGGACCGTAGGCTTCCCCAGCGGATTCCAAATAGCATTAAAGTCCTCCTAAAGGTTAAGGCTTCTTTTCTCCAGATGACGGCTGTCGCGTAGGGGTGATGCTTGACGGGGTATAGTATAGCAGGTTTCGCCTCCTTTGGCAATACAAAGCCGCCTGCGCGGTTGACAGCGCAGTTTAGTCCGATTTGACAGAAACGGGAAAGTGTGGTACAATGTTCTGCGTAGGACGCAGTAAGCTCTTGTTTGAAGTTCAAATGACGAACAGCCCGAGCTTCTTATTGCCTCGGGCGTTTTCTTTGTACAGCCGTGGCCCAATCGGCGCGAGCTGGTAAGCACGACGAAGAACAAACTGCTCCGACCTACAACATTTCACAGGGAAGGAGGTATACCAGCTAATGACTGAAAGAACCCAGGGTACGGTTAAGTGGTTCAACGGTGGCAAGGGCTACGGCTTCATTGAGCGCGAAGGTGGCGATGATGTGTTCGTCCACTTCTCGGCCATCCAGGGCGATGGTTTTCGCAACCTGAACGAAGGCGACAGAGTGGAGTTCGCCATCGAGAGCAGCCCCAGAGGCCCTCAGGCCACCAATGTAGTGAGGCTCTAAGCCTGAGAGAACCGCAATAACGCACAAGCCCCGGCGAGGATCGTCCTCGCCGGGGTTTGCGTTTCTTCAGGCATGGGACGCATCCGCCCTACGAAAAATGGGGCTTCGACCCTGTTTTCTCAGTCGCGTTCCGCTTCGATGACGAAGGTGAGCTTGGCATTGACGCGGTATTTCACCACCTCGTCGTCTTCGACAATGGCCTGCACGCCCTCGACATAAACGTGCTTGATGCCTCGTACCGTGTCAGCGGCCTCGGTGACAGCCGACTGGATAGCAGCCTCGATGCTATCTCCCTCTGCCAGCACCTCGATTACCTTTGCGATAGACATAACTTCCTCC
>CAZGKH010000208.1:0-7363 GCA_964525665.1 uncultured Anaerolineae bacterium
ACCAGACAGGTCTTGGCGGGCCAGTCGGTCTCGTAGTATGGCTTGGCTCCCTCAGTGATCTCCAGCGCAATGACCCGATAGCTCTGGTCTCTGAGCTCTGCGATGGCTTTACTGGCCTCTTTCTCATAGCGCCAGCGCACACGCCTGTGCTTGCTGCGTCCTACCTTCACGATGGTTGGATTGGGCGGCGTGGGCGTGATGCCAGTCAAGATCAGCTTCTCGATCCGTGCCGCGTCGGCGATGCGGAAAATGGAGCCAACGTTGACTGGGTATTCCACGTTTTCAAGAACCACCGCGATATCGTGCTGGATCGGATGTTGCCGCCTGAAGTCGCGATGAAATCGTTTCAGTGGTGTGCCGCGAAGTGCTCTCATGTTTCACCATCACCGTTCTGTTCGCGCGGGAAGTCGTGAAGGAGGACTTCCCGCTTCCACGGTCTCCTGACCGAAGCGACAAAGGGCTGCGGTCAGAGACCTTGCCCAACCTCAAGGCTCTCCATTACCCCGCCAACCCGCCGCCGTCCACTACCAGGGCTGTGCCGGTCACGAAAGACGAGGCGTCGCTGGCCAGATAAAGCGCAGCCTGGGCGATGTCCTCCGGCGTGCCGACGCGCTGCAATGGCCGCTCCGCTGCTTCCGCCAGAAAACGGTCGTCGGATTCGCCAAGCTGGTGCGCCTCATGCCGCAGCAAGGGCGTGTCGGTATCGCCGGGGCATAAGCAGTTGACGCGGATGTTCTGCTGGCCGTGATCCAGCGCCATGGCCTTGGTCAGCAGAACCACCGCCCCTTTCGAGGCGCAGTACGCCGCCGCCTTGCGCCCCCCGACCAGCCCCCAGCCCGACGCCGTGTTGATGATCACCCCGCCGCCGGCCTGGGCCATGACGGGAATGGCGTACTTGCTGAGCAAGAAGACCGACTTGACATTGACGGCCATCACCCGATCCCACTCTTCCTCGCTGGTCTCCAGCACGGAGGCCCGGCGGATGATGCCGGCGTTGTTGAAGAGGATGTCCAGGCCGGCCAGTTTTTCCACAGTCTGCCGCACAGCCCGTTGGCAAGCGGCCGCCTGGCTCACGTCGCAACGCACAAAGATGGCCTGCCCGCCACTCTCAACTATCTCCTGCACGACGGCTTGCCCCTTGGCCTGATCCACGTCCACCACCGACACCGCCGCGCCCTCGCGGGCGAACAGCAAGGCCGTGGCCTGCCCGATGCCCGACGCGCCGCCGGTGATGAGAGCGACCTTGTCAGCAAGACGCATGGTGATTCTCCCTTTATTCCAGCGGCCCGAAGCGGGCGGGATCGAACATCTCTATGGGCACGGGGCTGCGGCCACTGGCGATGAGATCAGCGATGATGCGGGTACTGATGAGACTGAGCCCCATACCCTTGCGGTCATGCCCGGAGACCATGTACAGGCCCTGCCATCCCGGTATCGGGCCGATCAGGGGCAGCGAATCCCCGGAGGCCGGCCTCAGGCCGGAGATGTGGTCCGCCACCTGTGCGTCCTCCAGAGACGGAGCCATTCGTAGGGCGGCGTTGATGATGGCCTCACGGCCCGCTGGCGTGGGGTGGTTTACGAAGCCACTGTCCCGCTCGTAGGTAGTGCCTGCCAGCGTGGCGCCATCGGCCTTGTACAGCAGGTACATATCGCCATAGGATAGACCGGCGTGGAGTTGAGGGTCGGGCGCCAGCAACTCCAGGATTTGGCCCCTCGCCGGATAAACCGGAATCTTCAGCCCTACCCACGCAGCAGCCTGCTGGCTCCAGGGTCCCATGGCCAGCACCACCGTCTCGGCGGCGATGATCTCGCCCTGTCGCAACTGTACCCCGGTTACCCGTCCGCCGCTGCCTTGTAGCCCCACGACCTCGCCGTGCCGCAGTTCCGTGCCCTGACGTTCCGCAGCTCTGACCAGGGCCAGCACAAACCGATAGGCCATCACCTGCGCCCCCTGAAGCACCAGTCCCCCCAAGGCATCCTGGTTCAGGCGGGGCTCCACGTCCCACAGAGCCTGCCCCTTCAGCCAGCGGGCAGACGGATCATAGCGTTTCAGGGCTGACAACTGGGACTTCAGAGTTTTTACTTCTTCCGCTGAGAAAGCAGGGTTGATCCTCGGCTGCTCCCGGTAGCCGATGTCTATCCCCGATTCTTGCGGCAGAACGTGGGCCAGTTCCTGGTGCAGTTGGAAGCTCAGCAAAGCCAACTCCGATAGCCGCTCGTCCTCCAGGGCCTTCCGCCAGAAGGCAGACGCCATGCCAGAGGCGCCGACGGCGATGGCTTCCTTTTCCAGCATCAGAACCTTGTAGCCTTCCTTGCTGAGCCAGTAGGCGGCGCTACACCCCATTACCCCGGCCCCCACAACCACTGCATCCGGTTTTCCAGCCATGACTTCCTCCCTTGACCAGCGCCTGTTTACCCGCTAAACTGCCGAAAAGCTCCTCGCACTGTGGTATCAATCCGCCGTGCCGCCGCCATCCACCGCCAAGACCGCGCCAGTCACAAATGAGGAATCGTCCGAAGCCAGAAACAGAACCGCCTTGGCGATCTCATCTGGTCTGCCAATGCGTCCCATTGGACGGCGGGCAGCTTCGGCCAGATATGCCTCCCACGTCATCCCCCGCAGTTGAGCGTCCTCGACAAGCATAGGTGTTTCCACGTCTCCAGGGCAGATACAATTGACGCGAATCCCCTGGCGGCTGTGGTCAATAGCCAGGGCCTTGGTCAGCAGCACCACGCCTCCCTTGGCAGCGCAGTAAGCGGCCGCTTCGTTACCTCCCACCAATCCCCAACCGGAAGCGTTGTTGACGATCACTCCGCTCCCCTGAGCGATCATTATCGGGAGTGCGAATTTGCACATCAGATATGTTCCCTTGAGATTGATGTCTATGGTTAGATCCCATTCTTCCTCGGTGCTATCCGGCACCGTGTTGGGGTAGAAGACTCCTGCGTTGTTGAAAAGAATGTCCAACCGGCCAAAAGCCTGCAAGGTCTCTTCCACCGCTTGACGGCATGCATCGGCAAATCGCACATCGGAGCGGATAAAGATGGCCCTGCCATTGGCCTGCTCAATCTCGTTCACTACCTCCTGGCCACGCGCTTCATTGCGGCCCGTGATGGCGACTTGGGCTCCCTCCTTAGCAAACAGTAGCGCCGTGGCTCTACCAATGCCCGACGTTCCGCCAGTGATCAAAGCTACTTTGTCATCAAGACGCATTGTGACTTCTCCTTAGTAGCAGTGTTACTACAGCGAGACTTTGAAGTGTACCAGACTTCCGAAGTATTTCTGGCCCGAAATCTCATTGTAGTGTTAGTGTGCTACTTTGTAGATGACTCGTTCGTTATACCCGGTCACTACCCGGACGTATCCGCCAAGCATCCCATCTACCTCTGGATCACCGCTATCAACCCAAAGAGGCCGCCCGCGCAGCGAATGGATCTTCTCTGTCGTGCTCACAACGATAACGTTGTCCCTGCCCACTTCTTTGATCACTCTGGAGCTGATCTGCTGATTCCCCCGGCCGAAGATGCAGCCCTGTCCACCAATGGGAGTGACGATGATCTTTGCCTTCTCTCCCCTGAGAAGCTCCAAAAGTTGAGGCTCGTTGACGTCGGTGGCGATAAGTTTTCCGTCGGCGACCACGTCCACGCCGATCAACGTTTTGTTTAATCCCAACCTGGCGATGATCGCTCTGGTGGTGGTCCCAGGCCCGATGACGTAAAGCCAGCCGTCTTCCATGTTGCTCACGATGTCGGCGGCTATGGCCGCCATGGCTGCCTGTTCTCCGGAACTGCTGGGTGTCTTCAGGCCTTGAAGCAGTCTTCTTTGAAAAGGAACCTTGAGGTAGCCGTACAGCTTCGCCGAAACGATGCCTTGTCGAAAGGCTTCTTCGTCAATATCCATGACCTCGGCCTCTCGCAAGTTGGATGCCTTCCCTTGTAGGTACAATGCAGCGAGGTCTCCCGCGTTCAACGGGTTTGTCCCAAAGACCGCCGAATGAATCTTGACCCCCGCGGGAATGCCCAGCACTGGCAGGCTGTCGCCGATAGCGTTGTAGATGTCCCTGGCCGTGCCATCGCCACCGGCGAAAAGCAAGAGATTCACGTTCAGCCGCAGCATCTCCCTGGCTGCGTTCATGGTGTCTTCCGCGGTTGTCTCACCCGGTTTGATCGAGCCAATGACCGTGGGCTTGAGAACACATCCCCTGGCCGTATCTTCTCCCATCTCACCGGGATAGGTGATGACCTCTAAATCGTCTAGGGGCTCGATCCTCTTCAAAGCCTGGATCGCCCGGTTCTGCGATTGGGGCACAGCGCCCAATTCCAGCGCGCTCTTCTGAATCTCTGCCCCATCGCTGCCCTTGAGGCCGACCCTCCCGCCTATTCCTGCAATCGGGTTAACGATCAAGCCCAGGCTTTTGGGAAGACCTGACAGGTTTCTGGTTTCCTGGCCATTTGTTGCTAATCTGCCTCTGCTGCGACGCATTATCTCCCGCCCGCTTGCCAAAACCTGTCAGGTCTATTGACCCACCTTCCTCCGGTACGCCCTCCACGTCATCGCCCACTGCGACGGGTCGTCCAGGGGGGAGTGGTCAACGGTGTGGATGGTGCTGTTGTGAGGCGCCGTCCTGACCAACTCTGGATTCGTCCGCGCTTCGTGTGCCACGTGTTTCATGATGGCCACGTACTCGTCCAGGTCATCCTGGGAAAACGACTCGGTGGGCTCGAGGGTGCAAGGCTCTGGAACGACGAACGGATGGTGGCTGGTCCAATAATGTACGCCGAAGTCCGCCGCCCGAATGCCGAGTTCCTCAGAATGAACGCCCGTCTCCTTCGTCAGCTCTTCCCAACTGTACCGAACCTGCTCGATGCGGCGCTTGCCTCTGGCATACGGCGCGGTCACGCCGGGGATCTCCAGCATCTTGTTGAGCAGATAGTTGTTGTTCAGCACAGCGATCTCGGCGACCTCCCGCAGGCCCTCTGCGCCGAGGCTCATGACCCAGGCATAGGCTCTCAGAACGACGGGGACGTAGCCATAGAACGGCCGCAGTTTGCCGACGCTGTCGGGCCGGTCGTAGTCGAGGTAATACTTGTCGCCGTCAAACTCAACCAACGGCACCGGCAGGAAGTGGGCCAGTTCATCGGTCACGCCGCTGGCCCCGGCTCCCGGCCCACCGCACCCGTGGGGTGACGAGAAGGTCTTGTGCAGGTTGAAGTGGCATAGGTCGAAGCCAGCATCACTGGCCCGGGTGATACCCAGGATGCCGTTGGCGTTGGCCTGATCGTAGGCACAAAGGCCACCCGCGTCGTGGACGACTCTCACGAACTCCTCGATCCTGGGGTTGAAGATGCCCGTGTCCTCCGGGTTGGTGGTCATCAGCCCGGCCGTCCGCTCTGAAACAGCCGCTTTCAATGCATCCAGGTCGGGATAGCCGTCCTCGTCGGGATACAGGGTGATGACCTTGAAGCCGGCTGTCTGGGCGCAGGCCGCATTGGAAGGATGGGAGAAGATGGTGGTGATGATCTCGTCGCGCTGATCCCCTTCTCCACGGGACTCGTGGTAGGCCCGGATGATCGAGGCGTTGGCGTATATTGCGGCCGACCCAGCAGCGGACTGCAGAGAAAAACGGGCCAGCCCTGAAATCTCTTTGAGGATCTGCTCGAAGCGGTACATGATCTCCAGGATGCCCTGCACCGTTTCCTCGTTCTGTAGCGGGTGCAACTCTGCCAGTTTGGGATGGCTGGCCAACTGGTCGTTGATTTTGGGGCTGTACTTCATGGTGCAGGTGCCCTGCCCGATCTCGACGTTCAGGTCTGCCCCCAGGTTTTCCTGTGATAGCCTGACGTAGTGCCGCAGCACCTGGGGCTGAGAGAGTTCCGGCAGTGCGGGCGGCTGCTTGCGGCGCATGTTCTCAGGCAGGGTCGCCAGGACGTCCCCAATCTCATTCCTGATGCCAGCTTCGACCTCGGGGACGAGGATGCCCCGTTGCCCCCATCCTTTAGGGCTCAGCTCAAAGATGATGGGCTCATCCCACCTGGCCTGGTGAAATCGTCTCAGGTTTGGCCTTCCGTCGGTGTATCTGTGCTTAGTAATGTCTTGTTGGGCCATTTTACCTCAAGACCTCCTTTAGCATATCTACCAGCCGGTTGATGTCATCCTGGGTATGAACTTCGGTCACGCAGTAGAGCGCGCTGTTGCCCAGTTGCGGGAACTCCCTGGTCAAGTCCTTCCCGCCGAAGATTCCCCGCGCCAGCAGCGCTTTGTTAATCTCGGCCACCGTCTTGCCCGTGCCGTCAAAATTGACGACGAACTCCTTGAAATGAGGCGATTGGAAAACAGGGGCCTTGACGCCCTCGATCTTGCCCAGCTCCAACATCGCATAACGCGATCTGGCCATGATGCCCTCGCCGATCTCCACCATGCCCTGCGGCCCCATCAGTGCCAGGTAGACGCCGGCCGTGATGCCCCACAGAGCGGCCGCCGTGCCCACCCACTCCTTGCCCTCCTCGCGCACTGCAAAAGAGGTCCGCTCGTAAGCTACGTCGCCGAACCCATACTCCCCTGGAACACAGGTGGGCGCGATGCCGAACAGCCGGGATGGGTATTCCATCACGTATTTCTCCTCGTCGCGGGTGGCGATGAACCCGGCCTGGCCGCCGCCAAATTGCATGTGCACCCCCAGCGGCTGGATGTCGCCGCAGACGATGTCCGCGCCATAGTCAGCCGGCGGCGTCAAGACGCCCAGCGAGATCGGGTCGGCCCCGACCACGCAGACCGCCCCGTGATCGTGGGCGATCCGGGAGATCGCTTCCCCGCGAGTCTCGATAAAGCCCAGGTAGGACGGGTTCTCGAAGTAGACGGCTGCCGTCTGGCCGGAAATAGCGGCCTTCAGAGCAGCGAGGTCCAGTTGGCCCGTCTCGGAGTCGTAGCCAATCAGCCTTATCTCTATCCTGGGCTTGCAGTAGTCCCTGATTTTGGACAGCAGATCAGCGCTGATGGTTTTGGCTACCAGCACCTCATGCCGGCTAGTAATCCGCGTTGCCATGCGCAGCGACGTGGCGGTGGCCTGGAAGCCATCATAGGTCGGGACGTTGACCACGTCCATGTTCAGGAGCTCGCCCATCATGCTGGCGTACTCAAAAAGCGCCTGAAAGCGGCCGTGGTCGTCGTAAGGCTCGCCCGCGTAGGCGGTCAAGAACTCGCCTCGCCGGTTCACCTCGTCGCACACGGCCGGCACGTGATGCTGATAGCACCCTGCCCCCAAAAAGCTGAGGTGCTCCCCGGCCGTCGTGTTTCTCGCCAGAATGCCCTCCACGTGCCTTTTCAAAGCATATTCGGACAAGAGGGGCTCGGGCAGATTCATTT
>CAZGKH010000209.1:0-7322 GCA_964525665.1 uncultured Anaerolineae bacterium
AGCCACTGTTCGGCTACTGGGTCAGGATGGCTCAGGCGGGCACGCTCCAATACCCAATCACTGAGCAAGGGAGCGGGGGAGCAGGATCTCAGGTCTTAGATATGGGATATTCTCAATCTCTAATATCCAATCTCCGCCAGGCGGAGCGCACGGCTGGCGTGACGCCCGCCCCCACCTGGGTGAACTTTTACGGCAGTGCCCACCTGCCGGACGAAACACCGTTGCCCGTGGGGACCACCATCTTGGCCCTGGACCCGGACAGTGTAGTGTGCGGCGCGACAGTGATCGCCCATGAAGGGCAGTACGGCCTGCTGGCCTGCTACGGCGACGACCCGACCACGCCTGAGGACGAGGGCGCCCAGCCTGGCGACACCATCCAGTTGGTGGTGGATGGCCAGGTACTGGGTATGGGCACGTGGACGGCCCACGGCGACCGCCAGTGGAGGCCGCTGGGGAAAGCAGACCTGTGGCAAGTGTATCTGCCACTGATAAGAAAGGGGAGCAGATAGTAAGGAAAAACTCCTTGACAGAAACCAGCAGCCATGCTAGAATAGTCCAAACTATAGGAGTCCTCCCGTGCATCGCCTTTGGAGATTGTTGCTGGGCCTCGCCTGCCTGCTCGTAATGACCCAGGCAGCTCGGTCGCCTGCCCTGAGCTCAGCCGAAGGGGACGATGAACTGCACCCTACGCCCTGGTTCGTGGACTTCCTGGGCCAGCAGTCCACCCTGAACGACCAGCCCCTGCCGGTGGGAGCTATCATCCGCGCCTACGACCCCACCGGCGTGCTGGCCGGCCGCGCCGAGGTCACCCTCAGCGGCTGGTACCTGATGGCGGTCTACGGCGACGATCCCCAGACCGAGCTGGACGAGGGGGCAATATCTGGCGACACCATCACCTTCACCATCAACGGTCAAGCGACTGTTCCATTGGGGCCAGACCAGCCCGTGTGGACTGCCTCAGGCGAGCGGGTTCACGTGGAGCTCAGCGCCGCTACCCTTTTCGGTGACCTGGATGGGGACTGCGACGTCGACGTGGTGGACATCATGATGGTGGCCAGCAGATGGTGTTGCCAACGTGAGGATTCATGCTACGATGCCCGCTGCGACCTCGACAACGACGGCGACATTGACATCGTGGACATCATGCAGGTGGCGGCTCACTGGGGAGAGGTCTGTTCTCCGTAGATAAACGCCGATCCCTTCCGATGGGCGAAGGTCTCCCAACCGAGCCCGAGACACCTCGGTCAGATACCTTCGGCGAACAATGGGCGAACAGTAGTTCCATCATTAGACATCATAACACCCTGTGGGAGGAACACGACATGAAAACACGCCCTGTAGCACAGACCATCGGGCTCATCAGCCTGCTCGTGCTGGCCTTGACGCTAGCCTACAGCTCGATCCCGGTTAAGGGCAACCCCGGACCTGAGTGGGTGGACTTCTTCAGCGCCAACACCACGTTTCTCGATCAGCCCGTCCAGCCAGGGGATGTTATCGCGGCCTTTGACCCCCAGGGCGTGCAATGCGGTGAGTTCACCGTCGTCGAGGAAGGCAAGTACGGCCTCATGCCCTGCTATCGCGACGACGACACGACCCCTGAAGATGACGGAGCCGATCCAGGGGACGTCATCAGCTTCACCATCAACGGTCTGCCGGCCGTGGCATCGGGGCCAGATGACCCCATCTGGACCAGCCACGGCGATTGGTGGGAGGTTGATCTGGGCGTACCTGACAGTGACGGCGACGGCGTTTTCGACAGCGGGGACAACTGCCCTACAGTCTATAACCCAGACCAAGCCGACAGCGACGGCGACGGGCTGGGCGACGCCTGCGACAGGTGCCTCACCGTAAACAAGGCCGGGGGTGGGAGCGGAACGGTGACCAGCGATCCGGCAGGGATCAACTGCGGTGCGGACTGCACGGAAATCTACGACGAGGGCACGATCGTCACCCTGACAGCCCGCCCCGATCCCCAATCCTTCTTTGCCGGTTGGAGCGGGGACTGCTCGGGCACAGAGCGCACTACCCAAGTAACCATGGACGCCGACAAGAGCTGCACTGCCACCTTCGGCTATCCCGTCGGCGGCATCGTCGTGCCGGTGAACAAGCTGGGACTCGTCGCGCCGTGGCTGGGGTTGGTAGCGGTCGCCTTCCTGGTCGCCGCCCTGGCGGTTGCGCTGGTCAGGAGGCGCAAGACCTAAAAACCTACATCCCCAAACTGTTCACAAAGCAAAAGGTTCTGGCGAAACGTACGCCAGAACCTTTTTGTTTCGAGGGCAGGGCACACTTTGTTCATTGACCTATTACTCGTTGACTCGTTACCTCATTCCCTGCTTTTTGGCACCACCCGGATCGTCTTCTCCCGAGTGTAGGTCACCAGGCCGGGAGCAGCACCCTTGATGGGACGCACGTACCGTCGTTCGGTGTAAGCCACAGCCACGTGCGACGAGCCCCGCGCCTGGGAGTAGTAGGCCGCCAATTGAGCTGCCTGCCGTAAAGTGGCCTCTGGCACCTCCCGTCCCCCAGACTTGACGATGACGTGAGAGCCGGGCGCGTCCCGAACGTGCAGCCACAGGTCGCTAGGGGCAGCCCGCCGAAAGGTAATCTCCTCGTTCTGCCGGCTGTTCTTGCCCACCAGGATGAGCAAGCCGTCCTGGGAATTCACCGCCAACGGCTGACTGCGCCCCACTTTCCTTCGCCGGCGCTTCTCCCTGATATAGCCAGCTTCGGCCAAACTGGCTTCGACCTCCTGGATCTCAGGCCGACTGGCCGCCAGATCCAGGTCGGTCTCCAACTGATCGAGGTAACGCATCTCCAACTCCGCTCGCTGCAACAGAGCGGGAATCTCACCAGCACCACTCTTGGCCTTCTTGTACCTTTTGAAGTAACGCTGAGCGTTCTCCACCGGCGAGATGGTCGGGTCCAGTTTGATCAGCAAGGGCGGTTCACCAAGCTCGACGGGTGCCGCCAACTCCCGCTGTCCGGGCTCTATGCGGTGAGCATAGGCCAGGATCATCTCCCCTTTGAGACGCAGTTCATCCACCTGCGCCTGAGAGACCCTCGATCTCTCCAAAGCCTCCTGCTTCCTCCTCACCCTCTCTCTGGCTCGAACGATGGCCTCTCTGGCTATCCGCTTGGCCGCTGCGTAGGCCCCTGCGCCGACCAGTTGGCCGTAGTAAGCCTCCACTGCCTGGCTGATGCCCTCCACCTCCTCCCAATCGCCGTATTGAGTCAGGGGGTAGGGAGCGAAGGCCACCAGGCGCTCGCCCCTTTTAACAATGCTCGGCTGCCAGCGGCGCTCCCAAACCGGCATCAGCATATCTTGAAAAGCATCCAGCAGAGGAGAGATTTTGGCCACCTGGGAGACCGCCGCCTCAGCATCGCCCAGGGCCCGGCAAACGACCTCCCTAGCCATGAGGGGGCTGACACCGCGGATGCCTGCCACCAATGCTCTCCAAATGGGAGACTCCGGAGAAGCATCAGACAGGATATCCCTGAGGCGCAATTCGGTGACGTCGGTGGGGTCAAGCTTGGACTGGGGCGGCGGGGGAACGTAGAACTGCTGAGGCAGAATGGTGCGGTAACGACTTTTCTCAGGTCCTACCCGCTTAATGCACTCCAGGATGAGGCCCTCCTCGGCTACCAAGACGATGTTGCTGTAGCGGCCCATGACTTCGACGATCAGGGTGGTATCGCCCTCTGGGTGCTGAACGGCGATATGGAGGGCTCTTTCAAAAGGTGGCTGCTCAATGGCCGTGATCCGACCTCCGCGCACGTATTTACGCAAGCTAAGCAAAAGCGGCGTGGGTTTCTCCACTCCGCGCCGCAACTTCTCCCCTGCCAGGTGCAGACGGGCGTGCTCTGGATGAGCCGAGGCCAACAGGTATCTACGCTCCCCATGGGCATAGACTTCCATCCCTACCGAAAGATCATCGGGTAGGAGCACCTGCTGCACCCTCCCGCCCAAGATCTGAGGCCGTAGCTGGTCGGCCACGGCAGCCATAGTCAAAGCATCAAAGTACATCTTCGAGGTCTTTCTTGATTAGGGGTAGGAAGGTGGTTCTTCTGCTGCACCCTCGACTTCCTCCCAATCCAGGTGCAATTTTATAACGAAATCATCCAGGGTATCATCTCCCCTGATCCTGATCCTCTTCAGCTCGAAGGGCTGCTGGGAGGACTGCTTATCGCTCTGACTTATGGTCACAGCTCCCCAAAAGTGGGCCGAGCGTAGGATATCCACCACCTGCTGGTCATACATTCCCGACGGATAGGAGAGGAAACGCGAAGTCTTCCCCGTGCGCTCTTCGATGGCCTCCTTGGCGGCTATGACCTGCCAGACCACGTAATCAACGGGCTGTTCCCTCAGGTCAGGATGGGTGTAGGTGTGAGTCTCGAACTCCATGCCGCTAGCGCTCATCTCTTTGACCTGATTCCAGGATAGGTATTCGTCGTTCTCCTGATCAATGGGAGCGGTAGTCAGGAAAAAGGTCCCCACAAAGCCGTGCTTTTTGAGTAAGGGGTACGCCTGAGTATAGTTGTCCCGATAGCCGTCATCGAAGGTTAGAATAATCGGCCTGCGAGGCAGGCGTTTGCCTATGGCCAGATAGTAGATGAGGTCGCCCAAGGTTATGGAGTGATAGCCAGCTTTCTTCAGATAGCGCACCTGCTCCTCGAAATCCTGGGGCGTGACGGAGAGGTCACGGCGGACATCATCGGCATCGGGGGGGGGAACGGAGATGTGATGGTACATGAGAATGGGCACTTGCGCTTCCCGCTCTACCCCGTCCGGCGTAGGCATGGGAGTAGGCGTTGGGGTAGGAGTCGAGGTAGGAGTAGGAGAAGGGGTAGAGGTTGGAGTCGGGGTGGAGGTTGGGGTCGGGGTGGGGGTGGCAGTTGGAGTAGAAGTCGTCGTAGCTGCCGTGGAGTGCTCGACCTGGGGCCTGGTCTGAGTGGGGGTGCTTGTCGGGGTCAGAGTCATCGTTGAGGTTGGGGTCGCCGTCGGAGTCGGGGTAAGAGTCGCCGTTGAGGTTGAGGTCGCCGTCGGAGTTAGAGTCAGGGTTGGAGTTGGAGTCAGGGTCGCCGTTGGGGTCGGGGTTGCAGTCGCCGTCGGGGTCGCCAGCAGATCTACAACACCAGGGGAAACAAAAGACAATTGCAACACGGTAGCGATGACCACCGCCAGAGGCAAGATGATTATCTTTAGGGATTCGCCCAACTCTGCTGGGACGGAAGTTTGCAGGTTTCTCTCCTTGGCTCAGTCGCCCCTGGTGAGGGTACAAAAGACCCTTAGGGTCTCGGAAACCCTAAGGGTCTGCGTCTGACTAGAGCGCCTCCACAGCTTCTGCATGACTGTACACCTCTATCCCCAGCTTTTCCGCCACACGTTGGGCATACTCGTCCACCATTGGCGAGATGACCAGCTTCCTGGTAGCCTTTTGCTGATGTCCCTGCTCGTAAAACTCGACCTTGCGGCCAAAGGCATACACATCGCTGCGGCTCATCGAGGATTTGATCTCGCAGATGATCAACAGACCATCCTTGATAATGATGTCCAACTCTACCTGGTCGGGATGGCCAAAGACGTAGCCCGTTTCGTCAAACTCGGTGACGTTTAGCACCTCGACGGCAAAGGACTCCTCCAGGATAACCTTCAAGGCGTTTCTGAAGGATTGCTCGGTGTACAATCCCCACCGCGCCCCCAACGCCCCGATGGTACTGTCGTGCTTGCGGGACAACCCCCGGATTTCTTGCAGCATTTGGTTGATAACCTTCTGGTTTTCGGCCCACTTTGCGTTTTGCTCGTCCCACTTCCTGCTTTGCTCCTCACGATCCCGGCGCAAGGCTTCCTGGTTTTCGTCCCACCTTCTGCTCTGCTCCTCACGGTCCCGACGCAGTTCGTCCAGCAGACGGTCAAAGCGGCTCTCGGTTTCCACCTTGTCTGCAAACTGCGTGCGGGCCAGGTGCAGGATGAACTGCTGCATTTCCACGTCTTCCCGCATAATGGCCGGTAGCTCACGCCTGATGATCTGTTTGATTTGCGTCACGCTCATTCTTTTCCTCCGTAGTCCCCGCGAACCCCCGGCGGCCAAGAGTGCCCCCCAATGCCATGGTACCACACGAGCTTGTTCACGAGTCCCTCGTCCACCTGGGTACTGGCTTTAGTGTACCACAAGAAAGAAAAAACGTCAAGCACCAATCCGGGGGCGTTTGGACCGCGAAACATACGAAAAGATGCGAAAAGCACGAAAGCCTTTTGAGCTCGCCGAAGTCAGGCTCAGATCGAGTCGTAGTAGGCATCAACCAGAGTGTCCCGAATCCAGGTTCCGTCGGTTTTCTTGTTCATTTGACTGCTCTGTACCTTATTCCGGCCACTCGGCGTAGGCATAGAGGATATCCACGTACGACTGCTCGGCTCGTACCAGCCCGGCCACCTTGTCGTTTCCCTCAATGACCAGGTACTCGTCCGGGCTGTGGGCGCCGGCACCGTGGCCCAGGCCACCCCACACCAAAGGTAAGTTGAGGGGCTCGCGGGTGTAAAGATACATCGGAGCGCTACCCCCCATGTGGGGCCAGATGATCGCATCTTTGATCCCATGCTGCTCGTAGACGCTCAGCAACGCCTGCACCACTGGCTCCTTGACACTGGTCTTGGACCACTCATACCCGCCCAATTGGCGAATCTGGATATCGCTGTAGCCATGCTTGTCGAGGTGATCTCTTATCAGGGGTACGACGTCTTTGGATTCCTGGTTGGGAACCAGACGGGTATCCACTTTGCAGGTCACCTTGTGAGGGAGGACGGTCTTGGTACCGGGGCCGATGTACCCACCCCAGATGCCATCAATATTCAGGGTGGTAGAATAGAGATACTTCAGGATAAGGTCACGCCCCTCAACGTCATCAATCCAGTGCTCGACCTTGAGGATCTCTTTCCAGATTCTGTCGTCGAAAGTGTCTACCAGCCTGTCTACTAACTCCAGGTCCTCCTGGCTGGGTTCCGCCACCTTGTCGTACCAGCCCTCAATCAGGATGCTGTTGCCGTCCTCAGAGGCCATGGTTGATAGAGCCTGCACCAAACGCCAGGCGGGGCTATCGGTCACGGCCTTGAAGCTGCTGTGGACATCGTGCTGCTGCGGGCCCCGCCCCCACTCTCGTCCTGTGCACTCCAACTCCATATAGACGATCCCCTTGTTGCCCAGGGCCATCTCGATCTTGCCCTCCTGGTCCTGCGAGGCAAACGGGAAAAGGCAGGCATCGGCGGAGCGGAGACGCTCCCGCGACTCTGTGGCACACTCGCGAGAGAGTCAGCTGCGCAGCAGTCA
>CAZGKH010000210.1:0-7315 GCA_964525665.1 uncultured Anaerolineae bacterium
GGCCCTAGAAACCTCGGAGGTCTGGCCTCTTACCCCACGAATCCGCGTAGAGCCATGTTTTGCCTTTCGATCTATCCTCAACTACTGCCCAAGCTGCGATTGAAATCGCCTCTTTAAGGCTTTCAGCCGCGCGTCCACCTACGTGGACGCGCTGTCCACGCAGGCTTCGGCGCGAGCTCAGCCGAGCGGTGGACAGTCAGCTTTAGCTCTCCAGGCGCGATTCCAACCACTTGTTCTCTTGGTCTCCCACGGTTAGAGTGGCTGCGTCACTGCGTCACTCTTGAACCATTTTCCGAATTTCCTCGACAATCGCCGCGTTAGCCAGTGTGGTCACATCACCAATGGCCCATCCATTGGAGATAGCTGCCAGGACGCGGCGCATGATCTTTCCTGAGCGAGTCTTGGGCATATCGGGTACGATATAGACGTGCTTGGGCCTGGCTATCTTTCCAATTGATGTCTCAATCATCTTTGTCACTGAATCTTCTATTTCTTTGCTAGGCTGGTAGCCCGGTTTCAGGGACACGTAAATATCAGGTACTCGTCCCTTGATCTCATCTGCCAACGGTACGACGGCTGCTTCTGCTATTTCTGGGACATCAAGACACGCGGACTCCAACTCCTTGGTGCCCAATCGGTGACCGGCAACATTTATGACGTCGTCCACTCTGCCCAAGATCCGAAAGTAGCCATCTTCGGCCTGCATTGCCGCATCGCCTGTAAAGTAAGGCCAGTCGCGCCAGTCCTTGCTGTCCTCATCCCTGCAATACTTGGCATAGTATGTGGATACGTACCGCTCGCGATCTCCCCATATCGTCTGGAATGCGCCCGGCCACGGATTCCTGATGCATATATTCCCCGCTTTGCCGAGACCCTTTTCAACCTCGCTTCCATCTTCATCGTAGACTACAGGGTGGATACCGGGCACGGCCGGGCCTGCACTCCCAGGCTTCATGGGATGAATCGCTGGCATGGTGCTGCAGAGAAACCCGCCGGTTTCCGTTTGCCACCAGGTATCTACGATGGCCGCCTCGCCTTTACCGACGAAATGGTAGTACCATCTCCAAACCGCCGGTTCGATTGGCTCTCCCACTGTTGTCATGTTGCCAGTGAACCGCGATCTCTGCTTCGCTAACTTGTGCAATGTCTTGCTCGCTCATCGATCGTTTCTCCTTTCTGTTTTTGAAATTGTAGTCAAGTCAAGAGCTGTGTGATTTATTTGGTCCTCTTTGATAATCTACTGGTATAGCCCCAGGCAACTCTTGGCACTTAGGATCAATGTGGCTTAGTCGTCCCATTTTGCTGTTACTTGGTCGGCAAACACACCCAGCAACCAGCTACCACATCGCACCCAACCCTTCCGGTTGTTCCCTTGCTCATCCCGAATCTCAACACGATATACGGCTTGCCCTTTTGCCGACCAGAGGAAGGGCCTCTTGCGGATCGATCTGTATTCCGCATGCAGTAACTGGTACCGGTTCTCGCTGGCCCATTTCTCTAGCAGGCGCTTCGACCTTGAAAAATAGACATAGAAATACCAGCCCAGGATTGCCAATATCACCAGAACCCCAAGTGCTTTCTCTAGCATCTTACCCTTCTCCTTGAATGCGGGCGTCCCATTCAACCATCTCTGCTTGATGTCTTTAGGAGATGTGCGCCTTTGATTTGCAAAGCATCTGCATCTTGCCAAGATCGCTACTTTGTCCTTTTAGCCAAGTATCCCTCTCGCCTTCTTGCTGCCAAAGACACCTTGCCGCTCGGTCCATCTCCTCTCGCTACGGAAACAGCCACCTTCTTTCCTACTGCCTTCACGATCTCGGCAACATCGCTGTGGGTGAATCCCGGACACAGCAAGACAGAGTCAATGTTCTCCTTCTCTACGAAGTCTCGACAAACCTCTATTGACTCTGCTTGATCCCTCACCACAACCGAGAAAAGCTGATACATACCCGTGGTGATCGCACTCCTATGCTTCTCCTTGTCCGCATCAGGAGCATGGGCCAGAAAGAGTACCTTGAATGCCATTGTCTTCCCTCCTCTTCACAACAACTATCAGATCTCGACCACAAAATCCCCATCCTTGTACAGCAGCTCGTCGTCCACCCAGATCTCGCCTCCTTTGCGCATGTCGCAGATCATATCCCAGTGGATCGTTGATATGTTCTTGCCGCCTGTCTCGGGATAGCTTCGGCCCAGCGCCATGTGGAAGCTGCCGTTGATCTTCTCGTCGAAGAGAATCTGTCGCGTGAAACGGGTGATGCCTTTGTTGGTGCCGATGGCGAACTCGCCCACGTACCGCGAGCCCTCGTCGGTGTCGAGCATCTGGAGCAGGAAATCCTCGTTCTTCTCCGCGCTGGCCTTAACCGCTTTGCCGCCCTCGAACCACAGCCGGACGCCGGCCACCTCCCGCCCCTGGTAGATGGCCGGGTACGAGAAGTAGACGTGCCCCTCGACGCTATCCTCCACCGGCCCGGTGAAAACCTCGCCACTGGGCATGTTATGCTTGCCGTCGCTGTTGATGAACGTGCGACCGGCGATGCTCATGCGCAATTCAGTCTCCGGGCCGACGACGCGCACCTGCTCCTTGCCTTCCAGCCAGTCCACGATCTTCTGCTGCCAGGCCGAGAAGCGACGCCAGTAGCCCACTGGATCAGCCATATCCGGCATGCAGGCGCCATAGACGAAGTCCTCGTACTCGCTCAGGCTCATCTCGGCGTCCTGGGCGTGGGCGTTGGTGGGGAACAGCGTGCCGACCCAGCGCAACTCGCCGGCCGCGGCGCGCTGCATGTAGATTTGCATGATCTCTGCTCGCGATTGGTTTCTTAATACCATCTTGGCCGGGTCTACCTTGCTCAGCGCCTTGGTGTTGGCCGCACCTCGGATGCCGATGGAGACGTCGTAGGTTTCGATGGCCAATTTGATCGGTTCGGGTACGTGCTGTAATTGCTCGTCTGAAGCATAGCGGAAGAACAGTTCATCTGTCTCAGGCAGGTTGACCAACATCAACGGATGTCCTCCCGCCTGCAGCACCCTGGCGTAGACTGCCTCGAGCAAGGGGCTGCTAGTGCTCTCTCCTTGTATCGCTACCTTGTCACCCGGCTGCACCGCAACCGAGTAGCTGACCAATACATCGGCCAGTTTATCAACTCGTGGATCTGTCATGGTCGCTTGTTCCTCCTTTTTAGTTTATGGTGAATCGAATCCTGAATAGTCTTCCTCTTCGGTGAGGGAGACCATCGAATCCTGAATAAGGCGTCATCTGCACACGCCGCACAAGTATACCGGGCTTGTCCAGGCCGTATGCCCGTCTTCCTGCGTCATGCGGACATAGATGGCATTGTCTCCCTCGCGCAATTCGGTCAACGGCAGGGTAAATGCGAACTCGTGCGAGTATTGCCGGTCGGGGAGTCGGTAGACCTCGATCTTTGTTCGTAGACCGCCACATTTCCACACCCTTGGATCGAGGCCCACGGAGCCAATCTCACATTCGACGCGGCGTTCAGGTGTCTCGATCTCGAGTAAGCCTGCACGTGGCTTTTCCAGAGTGAGAATTACGCCGCTCGCTCCGCCGGTGGTGCTCGATTTCCACCTGAGCTCATGGCGTCCCACTTTTTCCAGGGGTTGGTTGACATTCCAGAAATTGATGGGGACAGCGTTCAAAATGACATTCCCCAGCACGCGCAGACCCCCGTCCCACGAGACCATGCGATCTCGTCCGCACACCTCGGCGCCACTCCAGACGATCTTCACCCGGTTTCCGAGGTCATCCCTGTTATAGGGGCGAAGCGTTTTGACCAGTTCCAGGCCGTTGCGCACTTCCACGCTCTCGATAGGCGCCGTGCCGACCGCCCGCACGCGCAAACGCGGCGCGCTCGTGTCGCTCCCGCTGACGTCAACGACGTCGCCCATGATGGCGCTGCGACCATCGCCGGTCGCCAACTCGAGGTCCATCAAACAGCGGTTGCCAGTGGTGGCGTAGAAATGCCGGGACGCCAGGGCCTCGAAAACGCTCTCTCGATCCAGCTTGCGAGCCAACACACACGTGAGGCCGCCGAATGATCCGAATTTGCCCGCGCCCGGATACGAAGCGCCAGGACGGCATTTGTGCCCATCCGAGTTGGCGCAGATGCCGACGCGGTATCCTCGCCGCAGCGCATCCTCCACCAGCCACTCGAACGTTCCCCAGGCCGAGTGCACTTCGACCGCCAGCTCAATGTCAGGGTCGTGCATGCTGAGGTCGGCGTAACGTCCCCCCACGTGGGCAAAGGCAAAGGCTCTGGGGCCTTGCTGGTCTCGCAGATTTCTGAATAACTCGGTGGCCGTGGGCGAATTCTCGTGTACGGTGTGGTTGCCAGGGAGCAAATCGGTGCAACTGCGCGTAATCTGCCCGCCCTCAGAGGCAAAGTAGACGTTCCGGTCGCCGCCCAGGGGCGTGTTGCCGCTCCACTCGTAGCCGGGAAAGGTGACAAGGTCTCCTGGTTCGTAGAAGGCTTTGGTGACACTGTTTATCTTCTCCCAGAACTCGTCCGTCACCTGAAAATCGTTGCCCTGATGCGCTGCGATATCCAGCAAGCCGTAATCACGGGCAAAAGTGAAATACTCCTCGATAGAATTGCTGCCGACGGTTTCTTCTGACTGGCCGTGGAAATCCGCCCAGTATGGCCGCAGGAGCGCAGCCTCGGCCAAGACCTCGATGGGATTGCTCTGCGCCGAGAGGTTCGTTTTTGCGTCCGTCGCTGTGACAGTCCGCACTCCGGCCGTTGAGAAACCGGGGTGCGTCATCTTGTGCGGCCTGTCTGTCGGATTGCCCCACCTGTCTTCCAGCTTGAGATGGTAGTGGAATTCTTCATTGACCATCACCAGCGAGGGCGCGATACAAATCGCCCGCGCGGGTTCGCCTGGCACGATGCGCAGGGTGGGAGATGCGGGCAGTTCCTTGAACTGGTACGTGGCGATGGGATCCGCCAGCGTCTTGAACTCGAAGGTCCCTTCGCAAAAGGTCTGTATCTGCCAGCCGGGCGAACCGCCGCGAGTGTCGCCAAACACTACCACGATGTCTTCTCCGCTGTCCAGGAAACCGCCGCGGACTTTCAAGAAAAGCGCGCGGCTCCAGGGGCGCGTATGTCCCTTGGGGTCCCAGCGAGGCTTGATGCGGCAATCGCCGGTAGTGGAAACGGTGCAGTAGTTGGGCGCGGCGGGATCGTCGAACTGCGGCGCGCCAAAATCGCCCACGCTGCGAAACGCGATCTTTATGTATCCAGAGTCATCCACGGGATGCCCGGCGGTGTAAGTAAAGGTGATGGTCGTGAATGAACCTGCCACCACGGGTTGATGGGGTTGAATGGTTGCCCTGCCGAGGGCGATGCGCTCAGTCATTTTCATACTCCAGTGGTGATCTGGGCGATGCCCGCCCCCATAGCACGGTCGGGCGCATGCGATGTTTGGAATTCTTGCACTCGCGTTTCAGTATTTGACAAAACACTTGTTCTATGGTATAATATAGCTATATTAGCTAATACAGTCAATTTGGAGGTAAATGTGACTACGAAGACTATTCCATCAACAGAAGCACAGAACAATTTTGGGCGTATTCTTGATGACGTAGTTCAGAATGATACCAGATACATAATCAAACGTCGCAACACATCGCAAGCCATACTGCTTAACCTGTCAGATTTTGAAAGATTGCTAGCGGCTGGCAAGGGTGAGAGAGCAGAAATGGGGAATATAATTCGAGAACTCAGCCCAGCTTATGACTTCGGAGAAACAGTCGGCCAATAGGTGACAGCCATGACAATTGATCAACTTCAACAACTTTACGCTTTGGATTACGAATTCTACCCATTCACTACTTCTATTGCAATCTTCGCCGATTGTTTTGATTGGATGAATAGGATACCGCAAGAAAGCATTCACGCAATCGTGACAGACCCGCCGTACGGTGTGAAAGAATATGATCCCGACCAACTGGAAAAACGAGCAAACGGTAATGGAGGTGTTTGGCGCATTCCGCCTTCGTTCGATGGGCACAAGCGTTCTCCTTTGCCTCGATTCACTGCGCTTAACCATAAAGAAAGAAAGCGGATACGACAGTTTTTTTCCAGGTGGGCTGGACTTGCTCTGCAAGCTCTGCGCCCCGGAGGGCATGTCTTTCTTGCTTCAAATGTTTTCCTTTCTCAGATGGTCTTTACAGCTATTGTGGATTCAGGCTTTGAATTCCGCGGTCAGGTCATTAGATTGGTAAAAACACTACGAGGCGGTGATAGACCGAAGAATGCTGAGAAAGAGTTTCCTGACGTTTGCACAATGCCACGAGGCTGTTATGAGCCATGGGGGGTATTTCGCAAACCAATCCCGAATGGCATGAGAGTAAGCGATTGCCTGAGAGAATTCCAAACAGGAGCATTACGTCGAAAACCTGACGGCAATCCTCTTGAAGATGTTATTGAAAGCGAACGTACACCTCAAAGAGAACGCAAAATTGCCAGCCATCCAAGTCTAAAGCCACAATCATTTCTGCGACAGATCGTTTATGCTTCTCTGCCGCTTGGCGAGGGCGTTGTTGCAGATCCGTTTATGGGCTCTGGCTCCACGGTTGCTGCTGCTGAAGCCATCGGTTATTCTTGTATCGGCATTGAACGCTACGAAGAATACTATACAATGAGTCTCCAAGCTATTCCTGCACTGACCTGCCTCACTACCAGAGAAGCTCAATTAAGTTTGTCTCTCGCCTGAGTCCTCATATACCCAGTTGGCTTTCATTCTCGCCACACCATTTCGGTTCACACTGGCAGTGATCGTCCGTCGGCTAGTAGCTGAACGCCCCGAAAATGTCCAATCCTCTTTTTCGAGTTTAGCACCATACACGCCCTTGAAACGGAATGGCTTGGGGCCAATACCTTTTCTCTCATCGTTAGATGTGTTGCTATCAAAACAGAACACCATGAGCCAGACAGATTCCGGGTTGTGTCCCTGCCATCCGCTTGCATGACGAGATCCCTTGATCTCGATACCTTCTTGCGCATACTGGACTGCATTGTTGGGAAACATCCCACTTGGAATCAAATCAGGATGTCCATTGTGATACTGGTTCTTCACCAAGCTGGAGCAGTACTTCGGGATACTGACGTTCATAAACTCGCCAACCATGCTACTGAAATTGGCTGGCATCAAGAAACTCTCAAGGCGGGGCATTTCCTTTGTGTGAAGCTGCTGGTTGATGAAGCCCAGGAAATCTGTAAAGTCTATCATAGCCTGACGAATGTGCCCTGACGTCAGACCGTAAGGGAGGACGCAATCTGGATTGAAGAAATCA
>CAZGKH010000211.1:0-1674 GCA_964525665.1 uncultured Anaerolineae bacterium
GCCCTAGAAACCTCGGAGGTCTGGCCTCTTACCCCACGAATCCGCGTAGAGCCGTCCGCTCTTACAGGAATTCGGAAGCAGGCTTGCACCTGCATTCCGGATTCCAAATCCTCAAGTAGCGATAGTACGGATTAGCTGGGGGTTGTCATTGAGGAGCCCTGTTGAGACAGAAGCCCAAACCTACGCTCCCGTCGGCTGTACTCGAGGAGAGCAGCATGCAGTTCATCCTCATCAAAGTCGGGCCAATATCTGGGTGTGGCATAATACTCGGCGTACGCCCCCTGCCATAAGAGGAAATTGCTCACGCGCAGTTCGCCAGCAGTGCGGATGATCAAATCTGGGTCCGGCAGTCCGGCCGTGTACAGATATTGGCTGAATAGCGCCTCGTCTAACTGGGCGGGGGTTATTTCGGCTTCGACAATGCGCCGCACGGCGTCTAGGATTTCGGCTCGGCCACCGTAGTTGAAGGCCACGTTCACGACTATGCGATCATTGTCTTGGGTCAGCTCGATGGCTTCGCATATCTTTTGCTTAAGGTTTTCAGTAACGCCTTCTAAACGGCCGATGTGGCGCAGTTGCACGCCGTTCTTGTGCAACTCTGTCACCTCGCGATCGAGAGTCTGTTCAAGGATACGCATTAGACCCCGCACCTCTGCGCTGGGGCGACCCCAATTTTCGGTTGAGAAAGCGTAGAGAGTCAGGATCTTGATACCGTGCTCGACACAACCTTCCAGAATTCGACGGATGTTCTCAGTACCGGCACGGTGGCCGGCCAGCCGTGGCAAACCACGCGCCCGCGCCCAGCGGCCATTGCCGTCCATTATTATGGCCAAATGATATGGGACCGTAGCCAACTGCTTCACTGTGCTCATAGCCGAGTTGATCTCAGTTGCTAAAAAGGGGCTGAGACGTTATCGAAGACGATGCCCCAACCCCTTATACTCCCTTTGCATTATCCACTGCAGCAAGAGGACAGCTCAGATCTCCGTGATCTCCTGTTCTTTATCGCGGCCGATCTCGTTCATCTTAGCCACGAATTTGTCGGTTATCTCCTGGACATCGTCCCTGGCTCGATAGAGCTCGTCTTCGGAGATCATTTTCTCGCTCTCCATCTCGCGCAAGTCATCTATGGTGTCCCGTCGAATGTTGCGGATGGCTATCTTTCCTTCTTCGACTCGCTTGCCCACAACCTTGACCAGATCCTGACGTCGCTCTTCGGTCAGACGAGGGATGGTCAGGCGGATTATCTTGCCATCGTTGACGGGCGTCAATCCTAGATCCGATTTCAGGATGGCTTTCGCGATGTCGGCCAGGGCAGTGGGATCCCAGGGACGGATGGCCAGTAGCCGTGGCTCAGGTACAGAGATAGTTGCCAACTGGTTGAGAGGAGTGAGCGTGCCATAGTACTCTATAGGAAGATGCTCCACCAGAGCCGGGGACGCCCGTCCGGTTCTGATGGTCATCAGACTATCTCGAAGAGCATCCACTGCTTTGTCCATTCTCTCTTCAGTATCTTTGAGCAGATCTTTGATCATGACTCAGTACCTCTCATTGGCCTTCAGTTCGCCGAAGGCACTTGTCCTGGACGGACAGTACAGGGTCTCTGACCGAGGCGGAAGGGGCTCGGTCATGAGACCTTCGCCCAACCTTGCAGGAGACCTTCGCCCAACCTTG
>CAZGKH010000211.1:1774-7308 GCA_964525665.1 uncultured Anaerolineae bacterium
GAGACCTTCGCCCAACCTTGCAGGAGACCTTCGCCCAACCTTGTTGGTGGAAGAGCTATCTACAGATGATTGTGCCTACTGACTCGCCAAGAATGGCCCGCTCAATGCTCCGAGGCTCCCACAGGTTTACGACTATGATGGGTAGATCGTTGTCCATGCACAGAGAAAGAGCCGTGCTGTCCATAATTCCCACCCCCATGTTCAGGGCGTCAATGTAGGTCAGATGCTTTAGTTTCTTGGCTTGAGGATCAAGATGAGGGTCGCACTCATAGACAGCATCAACCTTGGTGGCCTTGATCAGAACCTCAGCGCCGATTTCCATGGCCCTCAGGGCGGCCGCCGTGTCGGTGGTGAAGAAAGGGTTGCCCGTCCCTGCACCGAGGATGACTACTCGCCCCTTCTCCAGATGACGAGTTGTCCGTAGCCGGATGTAAGGCTCAGCTATGGCTCTCATTTCGATAGCTGTCTGTACGCGAGTGATTACCCCGATCCTCTCCAAAGCATCATGAAGAGCCAAGGAATTCATGACCGTGGCCAGCATTCCCATGTGATCGGCCGTAGCTTGCTCCATGCCGTGGGCCAGGCCATCTTTGCCCCGCCAGAGGTTGCCCGCTCCTATGACGATGGCGATTTCCACGTCGTGGTCCTTGACCCGGCGGATCTTAGCCGCTACCTCCTCGGCTCTTTCGGTATCTATGCCATATCCTCCGGCCCCAGCCAAGGCTTCGCCGCCCAGCTTCAACATGACCCGCCTGTATTTAGCTTTGGACATTCCGGCCTCCCCAGATCGGCTGGATGACCATCTTCGCGATGGACGAGGTCTCCTGACCGAGTCCTTGACCTCGGTCGGGAGACCTTCGGCCATCAAAGTAGCTACCTATTCACCCAACTCGAATCTCACAAACCGCCGCACCACGATGTTCTCGCCCAACTTGGCTATTGTCTCAGTGAGTATATCCTGGACAGTCTGCTCATCACCCTTTATGAAAGGTTGTTTCATAAGGCAAACGTCCTGGTAGTACTTCTGTAACTTGCCTTCCACGATTCTCTCCACTATACGCTCAGGTTTGCCCGTATCCCTCGCCTGGGTTCGGTAGATGTTCTTTTCTTCCTCCAACACATCAGGGGGGATGTCCTCAGGGATCAGATGAAGGGGCTTGGTAGCCACTATTTGCATAGCCAGATCGTGGGCCAGGTCTTTGAACGCTTCGGTATTGGCCACGAAATCAGTTTCGCAGTTCAATTCGATGAGCGCCCCAACGCGGCTACCAGCGTGGATGTAGGCCTCGATCAGGCCTTCCTCGGCTGCCCGGCTTGCTTTCTTGGCGGCTGCAGCCAATCCCTTCTTTCGCAGATATGCTTTGGCCTTTTCAAAGTCTCCGTCGCTTGCCTCTAATGCTTTTTTGCAATCCAATACTCCGGCTGCCGTCGCCCCGCGCAGCTCTTTTATCATTGCCGCTGTGATCTCCAATTGAATCTTTACCTCCTCGATAGGTTGACGTCATTGTGAGCGAAGCAATCTCCAAGCGTGTTAGGGGATTGCTTCGGCGCAAACAGCGCGCCTACTAAGAAACAAATCTTGATGGGCGAAGGCCTCCGACCGAGCTCTCCCGCCTTCGGTCGGAGACCTCGGCGATCAAAAGATCGGTTTCTTTGAGCTACTCTTCTTCGTCGCCTGCCTCCTCTTCTTCGAGCGCTACCTCGGGTTCCTCACCCTCAAACTCAAGTTCGCCTGAGCGGAGCTTGGCCAGGGTGGCAGCACCCAGGTATTTCTCTTCTTCTTCCTCCAACTCAAACCCTTCTTCCTCAGATGCCAGTGAGGCTCGCAGATTCTGCCCCTCGATGACGGCATCAGCGATCTTGGTGATGATGAGTTTATTGGCCCGGATGGCATCATCGTTGGCGGGGATGATGTAGTCAATAGGATCTGGGTCGCAGTTCGTATCCACCATAGCAGCAATGGGTATGCCGAGCTTGTTGGCTTCTTTCACCGCGGTGGCTTCGCGCCGCACATCGGTAACAAAGATTATGTCGGGCAGGCGATCCATGTCCTTGATGCCACTTAGGCGCTGGTTGAGCTTAGCGATTTCACGCTCCAGTTGCAGGGCTTCCTTCTTGATAAGCCGCTCGAAATCCCCGCGTTCCTGGCGACCTTCCAGGTTCAACAGGTGATCTATTCGTTGGTGTATGGTGCGCCAATTGGTTAACGTTCCCCCCAGCCAGCGCTGGTTTACGTATGGCATGCCACATCGCTGTGCTTGTTCGGCGATGCTCTCCTGAGCCTGCCTCTTGGTGCCTACGAAGAGGACAATGCCATCTTCACTGACGGTGTCTCTGATCATATTGTAGACACTAGTCAAGGCGGCCATCGTCTGTTGCAAGTCAATAATGTGGATGCCGTTGCGCTCAGTGTAGATAAAGGATTTCATCTTCGGGTTCCAACGCTTTGTGCGATGGCCGAAATGTACCCCTGTCTCCAATAGCGCCTTCATTGAAACTACTGCCACTTTCCTTCTCCTCCTTAATTTACGTTTTTGTCTTCCGCCCTTTTCTTCCTGGCTCAGGGCCGATTTGGGCGATGGCCTCCACTCTTTGCTAGCTGGCCATGTACCAGACCGGCACGTCTTCGCCAGTCGAAGGGCGTGTTTAGTGGGAAAGCTCGGATAAGAGTATAGCACATACTTGTATATCAGGCAAGTTGGCGTTTGAGGTTTCCACCTGTTTGTGCTATACTATCTTGAGACATTGAAATCGAGGAGGAACATGAGATGGTTAGCCAGGACTTGTTGGACATCTTGCGTTGCCCCGCTTGCGTGCGGGACGGCCCTAACGCTGGCCTATTGGACTTTGTCAGGGAACAATGGCTCGTTTGCCGGGATTGTGACCGTAAATACCCTGTTCGCGATGACATCCCGGTGATGCTCATTGACGAAGGTGACAAGTATCGGGGTGTGCCTGTGGAGGAATTAGGAGAGCCATAGTCGAGGTTTGTAGCTCAGTCCGTGTCGGTGTCTATGAAACGGACGATACCATTGGCGATGCCTTGGGCCACTTTGTCTTGCTGTTCCAAGAGGATGTGCCGGTCAGCGCCCATGAAGCCGGTCTCGATAATCGCCGCTGGGGTCTGAGAAGCGATCTCGTAGAAGGCGTGATACTCACGCATGTCGTATGTTATGCTATACTGGTGGAACGATAGGCCAGTGGCTGCTTGATACTCCTCTCGCAAACACTTCACCAGGTGATCTTCCTCCTCAGGTAAAACGCTCTGGAGTACACTGGCTACTTTGAATCCACTAACCCTGGGGACATCGCAAGAGTCCGCGTGGATGGAGACCAAGGCATCAGCCAGATAGCCCTCTAGTTTTGCATCGAACTCCTCCAGGAGGTCTACTGCGTAGCCCTGCCCTTCCAACAATGCCTTCACTGACTGGGCGATGGCCAAGTTGATCTCCACTTCGGTCAGGCCATCGGGGCAGACAGCCCCTGAATCGTATCCCCAGTGGCCGGCGACCAGGCCGACCGTTTTGGGGGGCTTGGTGGGAGTCGGGGAGGGGGGTACCCTGGTGGGGGTGGGAATTGGAGTCGGGGTGAGGACGATAGCAACAGGCGTGGGCTGGGCTGATTCGCTCGTGATTGCCCAAAGCCCTTGCAGGATCAGATAGGCAATGGCCAAAGAGCTGGCAATCATCACCGCTAACAGCATCCTTTGGGCTATTTCCAGCGCCCACTTTCTTGTCAACTCCTTGAGTCCTCCCCGAGATGCGCGTCCCAAACAGCAGACTGCACTCAATCATACCTCTGATTTTCGATTTAGTCAACTTTGCACGTTGTTCTCAGAAACCTATTCTCTGGTTTGAAGCCCAATTGTGAGCACACACAAGACCCGAAGGGTTTGGGAAACCCTTCGGGTCTCTCAAGGAGATGGAAAGTGACCCGTAAAGAGATTCGCCTGACGGCGCTGACCAGCGCGGCCGGTTGAGCGGCCAAGATGGGCCCCGAGGCCCTGGCGCAGGTACTGCGCCCACTGCAAAACATGTTCCGCACTGAAGAGTACCCTAGCTTGCTCGTCGGATTGGAGATAAGCGACGACGCCGCGGTTTACAAAATCAACGACGAAGTGGCGGTGATCCAAACCCTCGACTTCTTCACGCCAGTGGTGGACGATCCCTACGACTACGGAGCCATCGCCGCCGCCAACGCCATGAGCGACGTCTACGCCATGGGCGGCGAGGTGGTGCTCGCTCTAAATATCTGCGGCTTTCCCTCCGATTGGCCACCGGAGATTGTCACCGAAATCCTGCGGGGCGGGGCGGAGAAAGTGGCCGAAGCGGGGGGCGTGCTGGCCGGCGGCCATACCATAGATGACAAAGAGCCCAAGTACGGCCTGGCGGTGATGGGTCTTGTCCATCCCCAGCGCGTGCTGACCAAGGCCGGCGCCCGGCCCGGCGACGTGCTCATGCTGACCAAGCCGCTGGGCGTGGGCATCATCACCACTGCTCTCAAGAGAGGGGTAGCCGACCCGGCTCACGTGGCAGCCGCGGTGGAGAGCATGAAGATGCTCAACCGAGGTGCAGCCCAACTGATCCAGCAGGTCGGCGTGCACGCCTGCACCGACATCACCGGCTTCGCGCTGCTGGGTCATAGTTACGAGATGGCGGAGAAGAGCAGTGCGCGGCTGCGTTTCTACCTGGATAAACTGCCTTTTCTGGAGGGGGCGATACGGTACGGTGAGGAGGGACTTTTCCCTGGTGGCTCTGGCCGAAACCAGAGCGCGTATGAACAGGGGGTGCACTTTGGGGCGGGCGTCTCGGAGGAGATGCAACTTTCGCTCTTCACTCCTGAAACGTCGGGGGGGCTGCTCGTGGCTGTCCCACCAGATAGGCTAAAGACGCTCACTGACCTCTTCGGCGATGGGGGACATCCTTGCTGGGTCATTGGCGAGGTGCTGGAGGGCGAAGGTATCGAAGTGGCTTAAGAAGCGAGGCGTTCAGCGCGTTCGATTCATCTCCTCGCAACTCTATCCTCCGCCGTGCTGTCGGCAGAAGGCAATCTGCTGCCCCAGGTGAAACCGCGCCTTCTCCTCGTCCTCTGCCTCCAGAACCTTCGGATTCAGTTCCACTGTGGCGATGCCGTCGTAACTATCCTGGGCCAACTGACTGATGAGGGCATCCAGAGGCAGGAAGCCATCTTCCAGACGACGATGCTCCCGGACACGCCGTCCCTCTCGGTGGGCGTTAGACAGGTGCACATGCGCCACTCGATCTCGCAAGCGCTCGTAGACCGTCAGCGGATCCTGCCCCTTCGTCCCCAGGTGGGTGGTGTCCAAGTTCAGGTAGGGGAAAGCGCCCCATTCGTCCAGATTGTTCATCCGCCACATCTCCCTCGGCCCAAAGGGCCACCAGCGCGTCCACTGTACCGGCATGTTCTCCACGGCGATTACTGGGTTGGGATTAGCCCGCTGCCAGGCCGCCAAATCATTGCGGAGCCAGCGGGCGTAGGCCCCTTGCCTCAAGCGGGGCAGGTGGATGATAATG
>CAZGKH010000212.1:0-7270 GCA_964525665.1 uncultured Anaerolineae bacterium
CCAGCCAGTTGGCAACCCAGATGCGGAAACGCTTCGATGACATCATTGCCAAAGCGAAAGGGGCGCAGAGCAGACCCTCCGTGTTCTTCGAGTTGGACGCCACCGATCCTTCCAAGCCCTATACGCCGGGGCCTGGCTCCTTCATTGACGCCTTGATCGGCCTGGCAGGTGGCTCAAACATCGGGGCCAGCGCGCAGATGCAATGGGCCCAGCTCAGCACGGAAGAGATCATCGCCCAGGATCCGGAGATCATCATCCTCGGCGACGTCAACTACGGTGTAACCATTGAGATGGTCAAGGATCGCCCCGGCTGGTCGGTCATCACTGCCGTGAAAAACGGCGCCATCTACCCCATTGATGACATCCTGATCAGCCGTCCTGGGCCGCGCATCATTGACGGCCTGGAGGCCCTGGCGAGAATCATCCATCCGGAGCTGTTTGAATAAGCGACCAAGCGTCTTAGCGTCCAAGCGCCATAGCGTCTTAGCGTCATGGCCGCTGAACGCTGAGACGCTAAGACGCTGAGACGCTAAGACGCTGAGACGCTGAGACGCTGAAAAAGGGGTTGGTTGTGAAACGTCGCAATCCTACCGTCGTCATCCTGTTTCTTGTCATTGCTTTGCTGATCTGTGTGGTTGCGGCGACCTCGTTGGGAGCTGTGGCTATACCTTTCGGCGATGTAACCAGAATGTTGGTAGCTCGCCTGCCCGGTATCACCTTATCCTCCACCTGGACAGACACCTCGATGCTTGGACAGGCCCAGGACACCGCCGGCCTCAGCATAAGCCAGGCAGAGGCCATCATCTTCCAGATCCGCTTGCCACGGGTGGTAACGGCGGCGGTGGTGGGGGGAGCGCTGGCTGCGGCGGGTGTTGTCTTTCAGGGATTGCTACGTAACCCCATGGCCGATCCCTACATCATTGGCACTTCGGGCGGGGCGGCGCTAGGCGCTACCATAGCCCTGCTCCTGCCCATCCAGGTGGTTTGGTTAGGCTTTACCCTGGTGCCCCTGGCCGCCTTTGCCGGAGCCCTGGTCACTGTCCTGGTAGTCTACAACATCGCCAGGGTGGGACCGCGCACACCTGTCACCACCTTGCTCCTGGCGGGCTTTGCCTTCAGCTCCATGTTGGCCGCCGTGATGTCCTTCCTGATGCTGGTCAGCGGCAACACCCTGCGGCGGGTGATTCTCTGGACCATGGGGGGAGTGACGGCCAGCAGTTGGCCTCAGTTGCGCATCGTGGTGCCTTTGATCCTGGCCGGGGTGGTGGCAGCTTATGCCCTGGCCAATGACCTGAACGCCTTTCTGTTGGGGGAGGAACAGGCGGCCTATCTGGGCGTGAACGTGGAACGGCGCAAGCTGGTTTTGCTCATGTTTGGCTCGCTCCTGACGGGGGCGGCTGTCTCGGTCAGCGGCTTGGTGGGCTTCATCGGCCTGGTGGTGCCCCACGTAGCTCGCTTGGTCTTCGGGCCGGATCACCGCCTGCTGTTGCCTACTTCCACCCTGCTGGGCAGCCTCTTCCTCGTCCTGGCCGACCTGCTGGCCCGATTGCTACTGGCCCCGGCTGAGATACCGGTGGGCATCATCACCGCCATGATCGGCGCGCCATTCTTCATCTACTTGCTGAGGCGCAGTAAACGGGAGTATGTGTTCTAAAGGGATTGAGGGAGCACCATAAATCAGCCACGAATTAACACAAAGAAAAGAAGATAAATTAGTGAAATTAGTGAAATTCGTGGCAAATACTAACAAAATGAGGGAAATGGCGGGGAATTCTTCTGCCCTTGGGGCGACAGACGTTGACTTCTGCTACTATGAATACGACGGCCTGGTCTTGCGCGGGGTCAGCCTCGAACTGGGGGCGGGCGAGCTGGTGGGCCTCATTGGGCCTAATGGCTCGGGCAAAACGACGCTTCTCAGGGTGTTGAGCGGCCTGCTGGCGCCCAGCCGGGGTAAGGTCTATCTGGACGGGCAGGACTTATGCGCCTTCGATCGGCGCCAGATAGCCCAGCGCGTGGCAGTGGTGCCCCAGGAGCTAAACATGCCCTTCGCCTTCAACGCCTACGACATGGTAATGATGGGCCGTACGCCCCATGTGCGGCCCATCCTGAGCGCAGGCCCCCGCGACCGCCAGGTGGTGGCGGAGAAGATGGAACTGACCGCTACCTCGGCGCTGGCCGAGAGGCCTTTCAACGAGTTGTCGGGGGGCGAGAAACAGCGAATCATCATCGCCATGGCCCTGGCTCAGGAGCCTGATATCCTCCTCCTCGACGAGCCTACAGTGCACCTCGACATCAATCACCAGGTGGAGATCCTGGAGCTGATCAAGCGCCTCAATCGTCAGGAGAACCTGACCGTCTTAGCCACCATGCACGACCTCAACCTGGCCGCCCTTTATTTCAATCGCCTCATCTTGCTGGATGAGGGGCAAGTGGTGGCCAACGGCAGCCCAGCCGAGGTGCTGCGCGAGGATAGCATCCGCCAGGTATTCCAGGCCGATGTGCAGGTGCAGGAGCACCCTACCCGTCACACTCCCCAGGTCGTCGTTCTGCCTCTGGCGTAGTTCGGATCGCCGCCGCAATCGCACCCTCTAGAGGACATTCCAACCACACATCAGCCTACTCTTTGGGATAGGACATACTGACGTCAATCTCGCTGATAAGCCAGCGAGGCCCCCAATTGGGAGACCCCGTCTGCTCGATCTTGATGTATCGCACCGAACGCGGGGGGAAGCTGGTGTCAATGGATTTCCAGTTCTCGGTCATCTCATTCACTACCTCCCAGTCGGTCCGATCGGTGGAGACGCTCAGGATGTAGGCCGTGGCGAAGCCCTGCCCAGGGCTCTCTACTTTTATCCGCTCAATGGTTTGGATTTGGCCCAGATCGAGTTCGTACCACATGCCAAGTTGCTGCGCGGTCTCGCTATCCCAGACGGTATCCGGGTTACCGTCGAAGGCTTTGCTCACCTCGACCTGGTTGTGGCTGGCTCGGGCTTGCCAGGGGCTGGTAGTAGTGACGGTGTCGGGGGCAGCAGAGGAAGCTATGGCAGAAGCTGCTGCTGTACCTGCAGCATAAGTAGTAGTTGAAGCAGGAGTGGCAACAGTGGTGGTGGCAGTAGTTGCTGTTGTTTTCTCACCGCCAGGAAATATCCTGTCGCCCCACAGGACGACTGCTACCACGATTGCTACGATGCTCACCAGAGCGGCTGCTGCCCAAAAGTAGCCTGGCAGGCGACGTTGCGACGCGCCTTGCGGTGTAGTTCTGGGTGCTTTGAGACGCTTTATGGGCGTCGTGATGTTGGCGTTGTAGACTTCGTGCATGTCCAGCGGTTTGGGCACCCCCCTCACTTTGTGAAGGCCATGCACGTGGTGGGCGTACCAGGTGGGTCTCAGCCATCCCTCAGCGCTGTCCCATACCGGGCCTGTGGTCAGGATGTGCCCGCCTTCAGTCAGATCAGTGACGCGAGCGGCGCGGTTAACGTGCCTGCCGAAGGCATCCGCGGTTAGGCCGCCCTTGCGTTCCACGGCGACTTGCCCCATATCCATGCCGATGCGGACGCTGATGTAAGGATCTCCGTAAAGTTGGTTCTGGATAGCCACTCCCCGTTCCGCAGCAGTGGATGGTTCGGCAAAGATGGCCAGCACTCCATCGCCGGTGTTCTTGATGATAATTCCGTCGCCGCCTTCTGTGATAGTGTCCTGCAGCACCTGCATCATGCGGTCGCGAACCAGCTCGAACTGCACTTCTCCCAGGTTCTCGCGTAGCTGAGCAGAACGCTCCATATCAGCGAACACAATGACAAGGACAGAGGTGTTCTTGCTTCTCCTGAATTCTTCTGCTTTTCGCAAGTCCTCTTTGGACAGAGAAAAATCTGCTAACGCAATGTCTTTGCTACCCATTGATTTGCCCCCTGATACGGTTCATCCACAAGCGATTAAGGCGGTGTTGACTGGGCTTCTAGATGTTCCTTGAGTGGTTGCCGAATCTCTTGTGTTAGTCCTCCGGCCTCTCGAAGAAATGACATGATCTCACTTGCACGGATTCACAGGCCCACACCGTCTATCCTGACTCCACAGTAGGCGCATTTTGAGTCCTTGATGTGAGATTCCATGATGCGATAACCATAGCGGCCGATGAGCAGCTTCCCGCAGTTGTAGCAGGAAGTGTTCTCGCCCTGGCTGCCGGGCACATTGCCCTGATAGACGTAGCGCAGGCCCGCTGCCAGCCCGATCTCTTGCGCTCGGTTGAGGATGGCTATGGGAGTGCGAGGCTTGTTTGTGAGTTTGTAGGTGGGGTGAAAGCGGCTGATGTGCCAGGGCGTCTCCACACCTAGCTCCTGGGCGATGAACTCGGCGATCTGCTGGAGCTCCTCCTCTGAGTCGTTCAGCGTGGGGATGATTAACGTCGTCACCTCCACCCAGATGCCCAGCTCCTTCATTTTCTTGAGACTGTCCAAGACCGGTTGTAGCCGCGCCCCGCAGTACTTGCGATAGAATTCATCGCTCCAGGCCTTGAGGTCAACGTTGGCAGCGTCTAAATAGGGATCAAAGGCCTCCAACATCTCTTTGGTCATGTAGCCGTTGGTGACGTAGATGTTGGCAATCCCGGCCTCGTGGGCCAGCTTGGCCGTATCGTAGGCGTACTCGGTGAAGATAGTGGGCTCGGTGTAGGTGTAGGCGATGCTGCGGCAGCCGTAGCGCTGGGCGGCGGCTACCAGTTGCTCCGGCGTGGCCTTCTGCCCCAGGACAAGGTGCTCGTCTCGCACTGCCTGGGAGATGCTCCAGTTCTGGCAGAAATCACAGCGAAAGTTGCAGCCTGCGGTGGCTATGGAGAAAGCAGTGGTGCCAGGGTAGAAGTTGAAGAGGGGCTTCTTCTCCACGGGGTCCACGGCCTGCGAGATGGTCCGCCCATATACTAGGGTGTACAGGCTCCCACCCCAGTTTTCCCGCACCAGACAGATTCCCCGTTTCCCCTCTTTAATCAGGCAGCGATGAGCGCACAAGTTGCATCGCACGCGGTTGTCTTCCAGCTTCTCGTACAGCATTGCTTCCTTCATCCCAGCTCACCCTTCCGTATGGTGTCATTGCGAGCGACCGTAGGGAGCGAAGCAATCCCCTGCGTCGCGAGTTGGAGATTGCTTCGTCGCAAAAACCGCTCCTCGCAATGACGCTACAGCCCATCCACCGACCTGATGATCTCCTCCACAGCTTGTCGTGCCGGAGACTCAGGGGGCAACTCGATTAGAGGCAGACCCTGGGCATCGTATGCCCCCACCGTGGGATCCTCTGGAACCAGGCCAACTAGCTTGAGGCCGTTTTCGGCGATGGCTTGCTCCAACCCTGGCGACAGCTTCAACTTGCGAGATCCATCTCCAGGCACTCGGTTTACGACAAACCCGATGTCTCCCACCCTGGTATCCAGTTCCCCGATGAGTTTGACTGCTCTGCCGGCGGCGATGATGCCCCGCATGGTGGGATCAGAGACGGTGAGCAAGAGGTCCACGTCGCGGGTGGTGCGGCGGCTGAGATGCTCCAGGCCGGCCTCGTTGTCTATGACCACGTAATCGTACGATTTGGAGAGGCGATCAATAGTAAGGCGCAGCATGTTGTTGGCGGCGCAATAGCAGCCGGGGCCCTCAGGGCGGCCCATGGCCAGGAGGTCGAAGTCGCGCTCTTCCACCAGAGACTGTTGGATCCTGAGGTCGAGATAGTCGGGCTTGCTCATGCCCCCCAGCGAGCCGCCGCTTTGTACTTCCTTTAGTGTCTCCTCACGGATGTCGCCCACGGTCTCGTAAATCGGCACTCCCAGAGCCAGGTTGAGGTTGGTGCTGGGATCGGCGTCAATGGCCAATACTGCGCCAGAACGGTTTTCCACCAGGTACTTGATCAGCAAAGTGGTGATGGTCGTCTTACCCGTCCCCCCTTTGCCTGCTACAGCGATAGTTTTAGCCATAATCTTTCCTCCGTTGTCAATATTACTCACTAGTCTGTCCAAGTAAATGATAATCCAGAGAGACCATTTTGTCAAGTGTATTCAGACTGTTTCCGTAGGATGACGAGTTAGTGGGGAAACGGGCATTGAGACTCTGGCTTGACAACGGGGTTCGTATGTGTTATAGTTAAGCCGGTGCTCAAGCAGGCCAGGCGATCGCGGGCGGTTATTCCCATGTGGAGAGCTGTCCGAGGAAAGTCCGAGCTCCACAGAGCACGGCGCTGGGTAACACCCAGGCGGGGCGACCCGATGGAAAGTGCCACAGAAACATACCGCCTTGTCTACCAACAAGGTAAGGGTGAAAAGGTGAGGGGAGGTGACTGAACGGGATCTGCTTCAAGAACTGTATGTGACACAAAAGCTGTCAGTGCAGCGTGTCGCTAATCGGCTGGGGGTAAGCCGAAGTACAGCGCTTCGACGATTGCAGAAGCACGGGTTCCACATCCGTTCTCATGCTGAAGCAATGGCACTGCGGCGGCAACGCCGCTTTCGATATGACGCTCGTGGCAAGGAAGCGCTGGAAATCGCAGCTCTTTGCCTGTTTTGGGCTGAGGGCACTCGCTTCAAGAAGCGAGTTGAGATAACTAACGCCGATCCAGAGATAATCAGGCTGTTCCTACGTTTTCTGCGTGAGGTCTGCAATGTGGAAGAAGGCGCGCTCCGCTGCCGAATTCAGCTGCACGACGAAAGTAAGTACCAGAAGGCAGTGCACTTCTGGTCACAGGCCACAGGCATTCCAATCTCACAGTTCATGAAGCGCTTGTTAAAGCCCAATAAGGGGGGTAAGCCTAAGCATCCTCTCGGCATTGTATCGGTCTACTGCAATGACACTGAACTCTATGAGGAACTTACTCCCCGCATCGTGCAGATCCCGTTCATGATCCCTTAATGTAAGAGCTCACCAGCGGCCTGGGTGACTGGGCCGGCTAGGCAAACCCCGCTGGGAGCAAGGCCAAGCAGAGGGCGTGGCATGGGGGGAGACATCCCCTCATGCCGGGGGCTGCTCGTCCCAAGTCCTCGGGTAGGCTGCTGGAGGCGGCGGGTAACCGTCGCCCTAGATAGATGATCGCTGCCCTCGACTGGTTCACAGCCAGGAGGGAACAGAACTCGGCTTATCGGCCTGCTTGAGCACCACTGCCTGATACAATGCACCACAAAAGTGACGCCAGCCCTGGGTATGGATCCGAGGCTGGCGTCGCTTTACGTTTCACGTTTTACGTCTTCAGTTTTACTTTTCCATCGGCAGTTCTAGTCCATGTATTCGACAGTCCTTTACTGACA
>CAZGKH010000213.1:0-7184 GCA_964525665.1 uncultured Anaerolineae bacterium
TCTGTGACCTCGCGACCGTTGAGGTAGGTTCCGTTCCTGCTCCCCAGGTCCTCCAAAACATGCTGGCCGTCCAGGCGTCGAATCTGGGCGTGACGGCGGGAAACCTGCCGCTCCCTGAGAATAACGTCGCAATCATCGCCACGCCCAATGATAACCTTCTCTTTTTCGATGAGCCAACCCCGACCGGCTTCCAGGCCCTCTTGCATGATCAGCGTGGGCATCCCTATTTCGGCCATCGTGCAGCCCCTCCTGATACTTGGAAGTAAGGAGTGCGGACGCAAGCCCGCCCCACAAGCAGGCTTGCGCCGTTCGGCTGAGCTCACGACGAAGCCTGCACTCCCCTCTCACATGAAGCGGTTTGACAAGAAAATGATTATGAGTTAAGCTATAGGCACACTCTTCCACGAGGGCAGCGGCTTTGATCCAACCTTTAGCACTCGGTACCGTCCTGCGGTCAAGATACAAAATAGTAGAACTGGTGGGCCAAGGCGGCATGGGCGCCGTCTATCGGGCTGAGGACATGCGGCTAGAGGGAAGGCTGTGCGCCGTCAAAGAAGTTCAGCTCGAGGCTGAGGCCGACTTCGCAACCCAATCTCGAGAGCAATTCCAGCGCGAAGCGAGTGTGTTGGCCAGGCTCGATCACCCCAATCTGCCCAAGGTCTCCGACTATTTCTCGGAGGGGGGGCGGGACTATCTGGTCATGGACTTCGTGGCCGGCCGCAACCTCAAAGAAATCATGGACGAGGCCCGCCGCCAGGGCCGGTTCCTGGAGGAGAAACAGGTGCGAGCCTGGGCCGACCAGCTCTGCGATGCCCTGGACTACCTCCACAGCCAGGATCCACCCATCCTTCACCGTGACGTCAAGCCCGCCAACATCAGGCTCACCCCTGGCGGTACTCTCAAGCTGGTGGATTTCGGCCTGGTCAAGCTCCTGGCCCCCGACGACTCCAGAACGATCACCATCCTCCAGGGACGCGGGACGATCCAATACACCCCGCTGGAGCAGTATGGAGGAGACATGGGTCACACCGACATTCGCTCCGACATCTACTCCCTAGGGGCCACCCTCTACCATCTCCTCACCAACCGAGCTCCAGCCGACGTCAAACAGCGATTCCTGCTACCCGAGTCGCTGCCCTCTCCCCGCAGCCTCAACCCTCGGCTGTCCCCTCGCGTCGAGAGGGCCATCTTGCGGGCCCTGGAGATGCACCCCGACAAGCGACCGGCCAGCGTAGCCGAGTTCAAAGCCGAGCTACACTCCTTTCCTATCCCCGAGCCTTTGATTGACCTTCTCCCAACTGAAGGAGAGTGGATAATTGCGGCTCAAGAGAACAGGACTCTATTGGCCATCACCCTGGCTCTGGTCGTCCTCGCCTTTCTGATCACCCTCCTTGCACCACCCCTCTAAATCGAGTTTCGGGTTTCGAGTTCTTAGTTGTGAAGTGAGGAAACCCGAAACTAACAACCCTGTCCTGAGCTTGGCCGAAGGATCGAAATTCGGTTAGTAGACCTTTGGCGATCAAGAGCGATCCCGTGACCCATTGTTCCTCTGCTCTCCTGCTCCCCTGCTACCTTGCAACCCCTCCCACACCTGCTGCCCCAGCACATAACTCACAGGTAGCAAACTGAAGAGCAAGCACATCAAAAAGGATCCCCAGTTTGATGAAAGCTGCCGAAACAGCCCCGCCCCCGGCAGGTTCAGCCCGTAGAGGCTGTAGCCTGTCAGCCCCCCTGCCAGGCTCAGCAAGAAGAAGCTCAATTGCCGCGATAAAGAATGTCCATCATTGAGTTGCACGAAGTAGCTCACTCCTCCGACCAGCAGGCTGCCCAGCACGGCCAACACAAAATCGCCCATATCCACTCGAGGCTTTGGCGGCTCGACAACCTCTTCTTCAAGGGGGAGCTCGGTCGGTACAGTCGTCGGAGTCGAAGTTGAGGTTGGATCAGTGGTGAAGGTGGGCGTAGGAGTGGGCGTATCGGTAGGTGTGGAGGTAGGTGTGGAGGTAGATGTTGGCGTGGAGGTAGGTGTTGGCGTGGGGACAAGTGTTGGTGTGGAGGTGGGCGTTGGCGTGGAAGTCGGCGTGGGTGTATCCGTGGGGGTGGGCACCAATGTAGCGATGGTGGCCGGCTCGTCGCCTTGGATGATCACCCTCAAGGTATTGGACGTTTCGGCCGGATAGCTGGTGACCGTGATATTCAACTCCCCAGTCTTCTCCAAAGAAATGGTCGTCTCCGCCACCCCAGCCACGGTGGTCACGTAATGGGACGGCGATTCCACCGATTCGGCAGGATAGAGGAGTCGGAATGTCACCGGTGTGCCATCGGGCACCGGATTGCCGTTCTTATCCACTATCGAGCTGGTTTGCACCCGCAAAGTGTCACCAACGTCGAGATCAATAGGTGTAGGCGTTCCTTCCTGCTCAGTGAGCATGGCAGGGGCTATAACCTCAATGACCTGATTGGGGTCGGGCTCAGTTTGCGAGATGAGGTTGTACTTTATCCCCTCCACGCTGACCGGCGAGGCCCCCAGGGGCATGAACTCCTGGAATAGGGCCCGCACCGAGGCCTCAATGAAAGGCTCGACCTTGCTGTAGATGCCGTAGTAGGCCGTCAACTTGCTGATCTCGGTGCTGTCCAAATAGTAAGGCGCGTTGTAGGCCAGTACCACCACCTTCTTGCCGGGCAGAACGTCGGGGCGCAGTTTCAACAGGGATTTAACGGCGTCGGACTGAGGGTAGTCCTCAGGGTTGAGGTCCAGCATGGCAAAGACGAGCCAGTCAGCCTCACTCACCAGGCCCTCGACGTCCACCTCAGGAGCCGCTCTCCCGGTCAGGAATTGTTTCAACTGACTGAAAGTCACACTATTTATGCGTTCAGGGTCCACCTGCCCACTGGCCTCAGGCCCGTAGAGCTGGAGGATGGTCCCCCGCAGGGCATCAGGCTCGATAAAGGGCAACGGCTCGCAAACGGGACAATCGCTGGCCTGCCGGTCGTCGCTAAAGATGAGGATGTTTTCATCAATAAGGGGTGGACTGGGCAGCCTATCGGCCAGCTCATCTGGCCCAGGGTAGATGAGAGTAATAGCCTCCTGAGCGACCTGGAAAACGGCCTCCCTTCCCTGCCTCACCACCTCTGCCAGGTTCTCTACGTCCACTTGAACCGTCTCCAGGGAGAAATCGGGATACAACCGATGCTTGAGGCTCAGAATACGCCGCAGGGCCTCGTCTACCCGGGTCTGGAAATTGAGGTCGCTAAGGTATTTGTCGCGGAAGAACTGAATGGTGGCCTTGATATTCTCCAGTTGCTCCGGCCAACTATCGGTCAAGGCAAACTGAGAGAGCATCAGCAGATCGTTGCCGGCCAGAAATGCCTCCTGAGCTATGCGCTTGTGGGGAAAGGTCTGCAATTGGGGGTCATAGTACTTACGCACCGCCGGCACGCCCAAAGCATTGCTCACCATCAGCCCCCCTCCGGTGCGCCAGGGTTCGAACTCAGACAGAGCCATGAGGGCTTGGAGGGCCTGGGGGTCGAAACTGATAGGTCGGGTTAGCTGGCGGATGTTGCCCTGAAAACCTCTATAGCGGATGTGGGAGGTCATCAGGGCGTCGGCCACGGCCTGGGGATCATCTTCTTTCAGTTGGGTGACGGCAAAGAAGGGAGGCAACTCGATCTTACGCAGCTCTTGGAGGGACTTTTGCACTGTTGCCACTTCCTCGTCGGCGCGGCGATCGCTGCCCCCGAGGCCAGGGAAGTGCTTGGCCACCACTGCTACCCTGCCTTCGCCCCCTCGGTGCACTCCGCGGATGTAGGCCTGGCCGAACTTGCCCACCCAATAGGGATCGCCCCCGAAGACCCGAGTGCCGAGGTCCCCCTTGAGGCCAGGCCGTGGGTTGTCCAGCACGTCCAGTGAAGGGCCCAGTAACATGTTGAGGCCCATAGCCCTCAGTTCGCGTCCCACGACCTCGCCGATTTTCTCGGTGTTACTCACGTTCCAGGTGGCGCCGAGGGCCATGCTGTTGGGCAACTCTGTCACGCCAGCGCTGATCTGGGTATAGGGGAAGCCATCCCCATCTTGAGTGACAGCAATGAACAGAGGAACGGAAGTTGTAGTACCGGTCAGCGGCTGGCTGAAAGCGAGGGCTTGCAGGCCATTAGCCAGACCGGCTACCTGGCTCGGTGTATTCTCTCCGTTGGTGAAGTTAGCGTTGCCAGCCAGGAGCACCACCCCGCCCACCCGATATTCCCTGATGAGTTCGGCGACATCCGACCCAAGGCCAGAATCGCTGCCAACAAAGGTGACCAAAAACAACTGGCCTACCCTCTCCTCCACCGACATGCCGTCAATGAGCCTCTGAATGAAATCGCTCTCATCTTGCGCTTTCAGTGGAATCGGCAAGAGCAGGGAAAGCAGAATAGTCCCCAGCATCACTAACGATAGGCTGCCAAACAAACTGCGTCTCATCAAAAACGCTCCACGCTGCTAGATGATCGTGTGTCTGCCATAAGTATACCTCTTTAGGGCGAAACCGTCAAACGTGTCTGTGATCCGTGATGCATGATCCGTGATACATGACGGTCACGGAACACTCGTCACAACGGATTTACGAACCCAGCCAAGAGGAACAATGCCACAAGCTCCTGGATCTCCTCTAATAAGACTCACTCAGGACATCAAACCAGCGAATGCCCTCGTCGTCCAAGCGAAACCAGTTGTACTGGTGGCGCACGAAGCGGCGGGTGTGGCGCTTGATGAGCTGGATGGCCTCTTTCAGGCTGACCTGGCCTCGTAGATACATGCCAATCTGCTGGTACCCCAGCCCCGACATCGAGGGCAGATCGTAGCCGTATCCCTGCTCAGCCAACCCTTTGACCTCCTCCACCAGCCCACCCTCGATCATCCTATCCACCCGCTCATCAATGCGGTGGTAGAGTTCCTGGCGTTCCATGGTCAGGCCGATCTGCAGGATGCGATAAGGCGGCGGCTTTTTGCGCTGCAGCTCGGAGATGGGCTGACCCGTCTCCAGGTAGACCTCCAGAGCGCGAACCACCCGCCGCACGTTGCGGGGATCAATCCCCTCAGCAGCCGCCGGGTCCACCTCTCGCAGGCGGACGTGGAGGGCTTCCTCCCCTTCAATCTCTGCTTGGCGATAGAGCTCCGCCCGCAACTCCTCATTAGGCGGGACCCTGGGGATGCCCCATCCCTCCACCACCGCTCTCACGTATTGCCCCGTGCCCCCGACCAGGAAAGGAAGCTTGACGCGGGCTGAAACGTCGCCGATGGCATCGTAGGTGAGTTCCTGATATTGGGCCAAACTGAAGGTCTCGTCAGGGGCAACCACGTCAATCAGGTGATGGGGCACACGCGCGCGCTCCTCTGGGGTGGGCTTGGCCGTGCCGATATCCATGCCCCGATAGACCTGGCGGGAGTCGGCGGAGATGATCTCGCCATCGAACTCCTCAGCCAGGCGCAACGATAGGCGCGTCTTCCCCACCGCCGTCGGTCCGACAATGACGATAAGGATTTCCGATTGCCGATTTTCGATTTCCGAGCTTCTGAAAGGTAGGCTTTTCTCGCCGCCATCATGCCCGGGGCTGAAGCCGCCGGGCTCAGCACACAAAGGCCTACGGCCTGTCAAATCCAGCCCCAACGGGGCTTTGTAGACTGAGCCAGGGGCTTGAGCGCAGCGGAGCCCCTGGCGGACACTGTCTGAAAAGTCAAGTTCCGTTTTGTGAAATGGGATTAGGATCACCGGAACCTCTCCCCACTCTGAGCATCAAACAAGTGCAGCCGCTCCTCATCAAACCACAACGACACGAGGTCGCCAACTTTCACTGACACCTCAGCCCCTGTCCTGACCACACAGCTACTCCCATCAAGCCGCGCGTGAATGATCTGGGCGCGCGCCGTCACCCAGGGTTCGATCTGCTCTACCCTGGCCTGCAAGGGGCCCTCCGCCGCAATGGCGATGTGCTCAGGGCGAATGCCCAGCACCACCTCCTGGCCAGGTTGCAGCCTCCTCTTCAGACGCGGCAGGAAGGGCAGGCTGAAGTCAGCGAAGCTCAGCTCCCCTTCCTCCACCTGTCCCTGGAAGAAGTTCATGGCTGGCGCGCCCACGAAACCCGCCACGAAGACGTTGACAGGCCAATTGTAGATCTCCCTCTGGGTGCCCACCTGCTCGATGCGCCCCTCGTTCATCACGGCCAGGCGGTCCGCCAGGGCGATGGCCTCGGTCTGGTCGTGGGTGGCGTAGACGCTGGTGATGTGGAAACGCCTGAGCAGTCGCTTGATCTCCACCCTGGTCTGAGCCCTGAGCTTGGCGTCCAGGTTGGAGAGAGGCTCGTCGAAGAGAAAGACGCGAGGCTCGCGGATGATGCAGCGAGCGACGGCCACTCGCTGCCTCTCCCCGATGGAGAGGGTGCGCGGCAGCCGGCCCAGCAGTTTGTCGAAGCCCAGGCCCATGATCTTGGAGGTAACCAGCACCCGCTCAGGAATCTCCTCCTCCCGCTGCTGCACGACGAAGGGAAAGGCCAGGTTCCCCAAGGAAGTCAAGTGGGGATACAGAGCATAGCTCTGAAAGACCATGCCTATGTTCCGCTCCTTCGGCGGCATCTTGGTTACGTTCCGGCCATCGAAGTAGACAGCGCCCTCGTCGGGCGCCAGCAGCCCTGCTATGACCCTGAGAAGGGTGGTCTTGCCACAAGCCGTCGGGCCGATCAGGCTCATGGTCTCACCGTGGCGAATGAGCAGGTTGACGTTGTCCAGGGCCTTGATCTCGGCTTTATCGCCCAGAGAGTCCTTAGGCCCTCCGCTCAACGCCCGCCCGAACTCCTTAATGCTGGCCAAAACCTGACTCTCTGTCGGGAAGACCTTGGTCACATTCTCCAAGCGTACCTGAGCCATAGCAACCTCCAACCCACCGTTCGCCGTTCGCCGAAGGTCTCCGACCGAGGCAAAGGGATTCGGTCAGGAGACCTCTCCCATCGAGGTGGAGACCTCACCGCTCGCCGAAGGTCGCCGCTCGCCGAAGGTCTCCGACCAAGGCGAAAGGGATTCGGTCAGGAGACCTCTCCCAGCGGAGCGCAGACCTCTCCCAGCAGAGTGCAGACCTCGCCGTTCGCCGAAGGTCTCCGACCGAGGCAAAGGGATTCGGTCAGGAGACCTCTCCCATCGAGGTGGAGACCTC
>CAZGKH010000214.1:0-7131 GCA_964525665.1 uncultured Anaerolineae bacterium
CACGTAGAGGCCATTGCTGCGCGGCGGGGTCCGCCACAGGCCGCTCTGCCACTGGGTGGGCGCGACGTTGGGCTGGGTGACGTAGCCGCGAGCGCTGCGCCACCAGGCCGAGACGCGGTAGCGCTGGCCGGCAGTCACCGTCAGCGGGTCGCTGGCGTAGGCGGCGAAGGGCTGGCTATCCGTGATCGGGTTGGAAAACGCCAGGGCCTGATCCCCGCTGCGGGTGGGCGAGACGGTGAGGCTCACCTGCAGGCCGCTGTTGGCGATCTGCGTCCAGCCGGTGAAGCCAGCCTCGAAGCCCGGGTTGGTCACGAGGTTGGGGGAGATCACCTGTCCAGCCTCGCTCAGGTCGCGCAGCAGCAGGGCCGGCGCGGGAGCCGATACCAGTTCGTCGCCGTCTATCTGCAAGCTGGTGACCTGGCCGGCGGCGGAGAGGGTGAGACTCAGGCCGTCGGCGGTGGTCAACGTGTAATCCGAAACGGACGCGGCCTGGCCGGCGAGGGCCGTGCACACAGCCAGCATGATCAGGGCGGCCAAGCCGATGGGTATGATAAGACGGATGCGCATGGTAGTTCTTCCCTCCTATTGGGATTCGAGTGGCTTTTTCCTCTTGTTGTGTCCAGGATAGTCCAAATGAGTTGTAGGGGCGATCCCTTGCGGTCGCCCTGGGCGGGTGCAAGACTCACCCCTACCGACCCATCTGGGGGTGGGTATCGTCCCAAGTGTCGGCATGGGTCAGGGCTGGGGCCAATCGCAGGTCACCAGGGGTAGTAGCACCCACCACGCCTTCCGCAGCTCGATCAGCGTCACCGAGTGGGCGGGGAAGGCGTAGACGAAACGCTCACCCGCGTTGGCGATGACCGACTCGGTGGTCACGACCTCGGTCGGATGCCCGGCGTCGTTGTAAGCGGCGATGTCCGGCCCGTTCAGGTTCCACACCGTCGCCTCCGGCGCGGGCGTGAAGCCACGGATGGCGATGGTGGCGGTGATGGTGGCCGTCGTCTCTTTGTTGATGGCCAGCAGGGTCAGGCGCTCTCCCGCATCGTCGGTGCTGGCCATGACTTCCAGTGACGGCAGGGAGCCGGTGAGCAGTGGCGCGTCTTCCACCTCGCTCTCTACCCGTACCGGGGCGAAGTGCTGGTTGAACAGTCCCAGGACGTAGGCCGCCGGGCGGAGAACAAGCTGCGGATATGGGCTTAGCACTGCCGTGTTGGCCCATCCCTCGCCGGAGTAGATGCTGATCAGCGTGTGGAGATTGCCCAGGGGAACATCCTGCTCGATCAACACCCGCAGCATATCTGCCACGAAGAGTCCCTGGTCCAGCGACATGCCGTAGTGCGGAGTTGGGGTACGGTATTCTGGTATGATGACGAGGTTGTACTCCGTGGTGGCGATCTCTATCTGATCGGCCCGCTCTCCGGCATAGAGCTGCACCGCGGCCCGCAGGTCTTCCAGATCCATCTGCTTGATCAGCGACCCGGCCATGGTGCGCAGGTGCGCCTCGGCCAGGCCTGCCCTGAGCGTAGTCGAAGGGCCACCTCCACCATAGTCACCGGAGCTGTGGTAGGGATGCACGGCCAGGAAGTCGTAGGGGTATTCCTCGCCCATGACTTGCAGAAAGGTGTCTGAGTGCATGCAGCTTCCCACCTTGATGTCCGGATCCACGGCTTTCATGGCTGTGTAGTAGTCCACGAAGCCGTCGTGGGGGCCCGATTCGTAAGCGGCCAGGATGAGCGCGCCAAGCGGCGGGATGCGCCCGTGTTCGCCGTCGCCGAAGCGGATCTCGCCGCGCTGCGGGTCGAACTCGTAGACGGTGTCATCCGTCCCGGCAGCGGACAGGTTCGGCACTTCGGTCCAAGCGATGCCGGACACAGTAATGGTCTGCGTGCCGGTGACCACCGGCGGGTAGCGGACGTAGAAGACCTGGGAGGGCTGTCCGCTGGAGCGGGAGACGCTGTCTCGCCAGTCGTCGGCTTTCACCACCCGCTGGTCGGTTTGCCAGGCGGTGCCCCCTGCGGCGTACCTGATAGGGCCGTGGGTCCAGGAATATTCCCAGTCTCCGTACAACTCGTTCCCCACCTCCCAGTACTCGATGTTGTACGGATGAGGCGTCATTCCCAACCTGATTTGATTGGCTTCCCGCTGCGCCGCCCACTCACCAACCGTCCCCCAGTCCACCCCCAACTCGTCCACGCCGATGGGTGTGGTATCGGCCGGGTCGCCGTTGGCGTAGGCCACGAACGCGGCCGCCTCCTGGGCCGTACCCGCGCCGAAGTTGACCACCACGTTGGTCGTCGCCCCCACTTGCTCCATGAACAACATCTGCTCATCGAAGCCGTACTCGTTAGTGGCCGGCGCGCCGTCGAAGCCAGAGATGCCGGTGGGCCGCTCGTCGGGCGGGCCGATGCCGTCGGTCCAGTGATAGGTGCCGGAGACGGTGCCGCCGGGGAAGCGGGTGACCGGGAAGCCGATCTCCAGGCTGCGAGTGATGACCTCAGGGTGCACCTGCTGCGCCTGGGCGTCCCAGACGCCGTAGCCGCTGTTCAGGTAGCGGTGGTTCAGGCCGTAGAGGAGCGGGCTGATGGGATCCTGGGTTTGGTCGGCGCGGATGGTGATCTGGGGCATCGGCTCGCCAGCGGGAACGAAGAGGCGGATCAGTTGCACGGTGGGGACGGGCATCTCCTGGCTGGTGGTGAAAACATCAGAGCCAGCGGGCACGTCGGCCGACTCCACGAGCGTCAGATTGTGCGTCTCGTCCAGCAAGTAGCGCTCGTAGCGGTAGGGCTGCGAGGCGCCCCAGGGCAGGTTGGTGACGGTGAGGTCAAAGCTGGTGTAGTTCGAGGCGTAGTTGCTGACCAGGATCTGCACCATCTCACTGTCCTCGTCCCGTCCCGCCAGGGCCGACCAATTGTACGTCAGCGGGGCTTCGACCGCCAGACGTTGCGGCGTCTCCAGCAATTGCCGAAAGGCCAGGAAGCTGTAGGCCGGCTTGGTGTAGAACCCCTCTGAGCTGAACATCCCCAGCCCGCCGTCACCGCGATAGCGGTTGGAGATGGTCACGCTAGTGTCTTGCAGGTGGCTCAACACCAGGGCTGTATAGGCGGCCCCGGTAGCATCCCGCAGGTGCTCGTAGTCCCCCTCTACTGAGATGTTCCACTCGGTGAACAGGTTCTCCGTGTTGGTGAAGCCGTAGGCGTCCAGCGCCTGCTGCACACCCAATGCCCGTTCCAGCAGCGCGATGGGGCCGCCGTAGTAGTGCCAGGAGACGAAGTCCAGTGGCACCTGATGGTCGCGGCAGTAGGCCAGGAAATCCCTGAAGAAGGTCTGGTCACAACACCAGGACGGCCCGCCCACTTTGAGGGTTGGATCGTAGGCTTTGAGGGCCCGCGCTGTGGCCTCGTAGAATTGGAAGTATTCCTCCCGCGTGCCCGTCCAGAACTGGGTGATGTCTGGCTCGTTCCACACTTCCCAGTACTCGATGCCCCAGTGGAAGCCATCGGCCCAGCCGTCGTTGTAGTGCCTGGCGATGTGCACCGCGGCCTCGGCCCACGCCTGGTAGTCCTGCGGAGCGACGTAGGTCACCGGGGATCCCCAACTCTCGCCCAGGCGGAAAAGTACTTCTGCCCCCACCCGGTTGATGGCCTCCAACTCGCGGTCGGTTGACACAAAGTCATAGTTGCTTTCGTCGGACGGATCGGCCTGCAGGTCGGGGAAGAGGACGTGCATGTCGGCGGGACCATAGTAGTCGTGGGTGCGCACGTAGTCCACGCCGATGTCCTCGTATTGGCGGAAGAGGTGGGATTGCCTGTCCCCGCCGCGCGGGCCGGCGTTGATCCCCTGCAACGAGCGGATAACGCCGGTGACATCAGATGCGTCCACGACGATGGCTGCTTGGGCTGTCGTGGTGGATTCGGCAACTGGCAACGAGGTCAGTTCCAAGCTGGCGATCAGCAGAATCAGTGTGAAAAGAACGCATCGTCTAAGCATCGTTACACCTCCAGGGATGGTCCTTAGTTTGATTGACACTTTCATCCTGCCAACGAATGAAGCAACGAATAGGTTTTGACGGCAGATCTCATTCGTTTATTCGTTTGGTATTCGTTGACAGAGGGGGAGTGCACACCCTGAACAAGTTCAGGACTCCGGCCCATCGGGATCAGCGCACCACCACGGGCAGGTAGACGCTATTCTGCATCTCTTTGATGGCATACAGGGACGGGACCTCAACATCTTCGTCACAACCGGGGTAATCAATGCAGACTGCGTCGGCGAAGTAGAGGGTGTGGTCAGGCCCGATCACCGGCGGGGCGGTCCAGATCTCGCCGGCGGCCTCCACGCTCCAGATGATCGCCGCACTGCTGCCTGTGTCGCGCAGGGCCACCACCCGGCCGGGGATGGGCGGCGTGGCGTCCAGATCGCCCCGCAGGTCTACGTAGATCGTCCCCATGGCGTCGAGGGTCGGCGCACCGACAGCGAGCCCAAAATCAAAAGCCCACTTCTCCTCTACGTACTCGCCTTTGTCCTCTATCGCGTACAGCTTCCCAACATTCTGGGGCTCGTCGCTGACCCCGTGGGTGCCCGAACCGAAATACAGCGTGCCGTCGGCGGCGATAGCCACTTTGGATACGGTCGGCTCCTCGACGGTGTACATCCACTTTCGAGACCCGTCCTCGGGATTGAGCGCATATATCGCGCCAGTACCGCCGGCCTTGTACATCGCCTGCACATAGACCGTTCCGTCTGGACCCACTGCCGTGTTCCACATATTCCGGATGGTCGTCTTATGCCAGTGCTCCGTGCCGTCCGGGTTGAGGGCGTAGGTCGTAAAGCCGGCGGAAAAGTACACCGTACCGTCGTCGCCGATGGCGGGGTTGTTGAAGACCTGGTCGTTAAGCGAACCGCCCTCCGCTGCATCCGCCGGATAGGTCCACTTCACCGTGCCGTCGGGGTTGAGGGCATAGAGAACGTTCGTCCCCAGCGTCCAGAGCAGAACCTTGTAGACACCTGTACCGAAATAGATGGTGCCATCTTCGGCGATGACCGGGCTGGAGAAGATCTGGGCTCTGCCATGCTCGTTGGAGAAGGTTTCGAAAGTCCACTTCTCCGTGCCGTCCGGGTTGACGGCTCGCAAGATTCCGTCGCCCCGCCCGATGTAGATGGTGCCGTCCGGGCCGATGGTCGCTGAGGTCTCGATGGTGCCCAGGTAGTAGTCTTCCAGCGGGCCCGGGTCGTAGATCCACTTCAGCGAGCCGTCAGGGTTGATGGCGTAGAGCATGCCGTGAGCGCGCTCATCCCCTTCCGCCGACCCCCAGGTGGCGAAGTAGACCGTGCCGTCGGCGTCCACCGTCTGCTGCTGGTTGATCACCCGCCCCTTCACTGCCGGGTAGGTCCAGGCGACTTGTGCGGAAAGAGGTCCAGGGTGGGGGCTGCGGCTGGTGTTTTGCCGGTCGTAGCCAAAGGACGGCCAGTACGGCTGAGCGGCACAATCGTTGGGGCAACTCTCCGCCGTCTCCGGCCCATCGCACACGCCGTCGCCGCAGCGGGAGGAGATGAGCGTGTAGCCCGAAGCCGAAGCCCTCACGTCGCCTGGCGTGTTTCGGTCACGTTCGGCGGCCCTGGTAACCAGCGGGGCCATCCTCCCCCAACCACAGGAAAGCGTGGCCAGTAAAACGACAATGGCGATACACAGAAAACAGCTCCTTCTCAGCATTGGCTCCTCCTTGGCAAAACACTGTAAGTCCTAGTGGGCTATAGGCGAGATACTGCAAGGAAGTCAGAGCTGACAGCACTCTTGCCGCCCGGGTCGCCCGAGGCTGAAGCCATCGGGCTGAAAGGACGAAGCCCTTCGGGCTGGGGATCTGTAGCCCCGCAGGGGCTTCGCTCTCTCAGGGCGGGGGTTCAGCCCATGCGCGTCAAGTTAAAGGTGGTGTCGTGCTTGCCGGAGCCGCACGGCCCTGAAGTGGCCGTGCTACAGAGCTCCCGCCCGATGAAATCGGGCTCAAGAACCCCGTTTTACGGGGTGCCAGCTTCGTAGCCGTGGCACTTCATGCCACGGCGGGGTTGGCCAGCAACCGTTTTCCTGCCGGCTGCCATCTTAGCCTGACGCGCATGGGGTTCAGCCCCGCGCCTCCGGCGGCACAGGCGAGTTGTGAATTCCTTGCACAACTTACTACACGCCACTAGCTGATGTGCCGATTCAGTTCTATTATCCAGCCCAAATGTAAAGGCCGTGTTGTCGTGTTGTAAAATGACTGTAAAACGGGGCGGGGAAGTAACACCCAGCCTACCCTACTCGTCACTCCCTAGAACGTCAGGGCCTTGGTCAGCGTGCCGTTGGCCACCACAGCCCACACCAACACCCGTCCCTGACGCAGCGCGGGGGTGACGGAGACCAGGGCCGATTGAGCCACAGCGACGATCTTTCCGCTGGGATCGAGACCCTTAGTGGTGGTCGTGGCCTGGAAAGAATAGCCCTTGCCTTGTTGCGGTTTGGCTACGTAGTCCAGGTTGGCGATGCCTGGGAAAGTGGCCTTGATCCGCGACAGGGCCTCGTCCGCGCTGGCCGGCAGCGCACCCTGCTGGGTCAGCACGAACACGCCCAGCGACGCCGATTCGATGTCGGCGGTCAAGTTGCCACTGACGTCGCCATCGCCGAGACTGACCGAGGCCAATGCGTCCTTGAGGATGCCGAAATAGGTGGCGCCGGCCAGGGTGACGGCGGCGTCCACGCTCTGTTGCGCCTCGCCGGGCAGGGTGATGGTGCCGGCCTGGCCGCCAGCCGACTTCACGGTGACGTTGATGCCCAGCACGCTGCTGGCGTAGCTGCGGATGGCCTCGCTGGCATCGTATTCAGACACCTTTTCTCCGACCTCGACGGTAACCGGGACGGGTGTGCCACTGGGTGTCCTGGGGGGCTGCTGGCCTCCGCAGCCGGCTACCAACAGCGTTCCAATCAGTAGAGAGATGGTAATTGTTAAGCGAACCGTATTCATTTTTTGACCTCCTATCTTGTTATTGTTGGTTGTAGTACGAGTCGCTGGCCGTGGCACTCACAATGGCCGGCCTGATGTTGCCACTGCCGTCATCGTAGAGGCCATGCACGTAGATCCGATACCCGCCATCGGGCAGGCG
>CAZGKH010000215.1:0-7056 GCA_964525665.1 uncultured Anaerolineae bacterium
CGAGATCGTCACGGCAACGCTGCTGGCCGCGGTAGGGATCTTGCCCTTCGCGGCAGGTATTGCCGGGGTCCTGTTCTCCCGGCTTTCGACAGGGGGGAGGGGGCTTCTGTTTGGAGGTGGGGCGGGGGGCGGTGCTCGAGGGGGATCCCCACGTCCCCCCCCCTCACCCCCGCCCTCTCCCCGGAGGGGAGAGGGGGTTCCTCATCCCAGGCGATCCCGTCCAGGCAGGGCAGGAAGAAACGTTTCTCGCCCTTGACGTTGTCTTGCTCCACGTCGGCGGCCTGGAGTTTGAAATGCACGGTCACGCCATTGGGGGCCTTGTAGGTGTAATCGGTGAAGTGCTCGGCGGTTTTGATGTAATACTGGTCGTGGTTGGCCCAGTAGAGGGTGACCTCCTCGCCGTTGTAGGGGATGGCGTAGCGCTGGCGCTTGGAGTAGCGGCGCTTGGAGATGAAATCGCCGTCCTGGTAGTAGCGGCTGAAGAAGGTGTAAAGGTGGTTGTAGATGGCGGCTGCCAGCGCCTGGCGGTCGCGGGCGCCGGCGGCCTGGGCCTGCGCCGCGAGATACTCCCGCCCGGCCTTCGTGCCGCTGTACTTTTCGGCCAGATTCCCCTCGGCATCCACGGCGTCGTCGCCCAATGCATCGAGCACCTTCTTCCTGGTGGTTTCCAACTCCTGCGTTGCTCTGGACTGCTCGGCCAGTGCGCCGCACTCCAGTTCCTCGGCGATGGCCTGCGGCAGGTCTTCGCTGATGAAGCGCTCGATCACGTCGCGCTTGTAGTTCATGATCTGGTAGATGCCAAAGTCCAGGTCGGCGCTATCGAATTGGAAGAGTTCACGCAACAATTGCTGGAATTTGCTTTGATAGTCGCTCATACTGATGCCTCTGCAGAAATCCCATCCATCTAGCACGCTTGTCACAATGGAACAGGAGTGCACATGTCTTGTTGCTTGATATTATACAGCAGAAGCCCCTGCAGGTCAACCATCAGCTCGATGCTGCCCAGCCCGAAAAGCAAGAACGGGAGGCGTTTTAGACCTCCCGCTTTGCTCCTCCGTTGTCCAATTCCAAGAGCCGCACATCCTCCAAATCCTGTTCCCGTCCCGCGGCCCGTTTGGAGGCTATCAAATCCGCTTTGGATACCACGTAGAACTCTTGCCCTTTGTACAGCATCGTTTCACGGCGTTGCCAGGCGGTCTCGAAAACTAAGCCGGGGGTACTCGTTTGGACATCAATTCGCACCCAGTCTTTGAAAACTGTGATTTCGTGATCCAGTATGCCTTGCGCTGAAGTAAGCGCAGCAGTGCCGAATCCTTCTTCTAGCAGTGCGTCCAATAGACTCTGGGCATTCTCCGGTGTGGCTTCGATGAGAATGTCCAGAGCAAAAGTGGCGCGGGGCACGCCATGCAGCACCGCCGCGATACCACCGATGACAACATACTTGACGTCATGCCGGTATAAGGACGCGAACACGCCCTGTAAGCGGTTGAGCATCTTTCTGCTCCACAACATGCGGATTGATGGTCAATATCAAATCCGTGAAGAGGCACAATAGTTCCATACGCTCAGCCAGGGGCAAGGCTTGAAACCAGCGGGCTTTGGCCTCAATGGTTTCTTCTTGATAGTCGTGAGAAATCGCTTGACCTGCCACCTACACAACTCCGACACAAAGGTGCATGAGATCAGATACTCGCTGGTTGCGCTCTTGCTGGATAACCTCTGTCAAATCAGCATCAAGTTCGGCTCTGACGACTAACATGCCTTGCTTATCAACTAATGCAGGGGATTCGCTTTGGATACGTAGACAGAGTTCCCCGTTTTCGTCGTCTTCAACAACCAAAGTCATTCCTCGCGTCAAACCAAGACGTTTCTGAATCACTGGGGGTATCACAATGCGCTTCTGGCTATCTAACGCCGCTTGAACTGCTTCACTCATCTCAACACCTCACGATGCAAGTATTCATTTCGGCGGAAACCCGCGCGAAGATCTCTATTACACGATATTATACAGCGAAAGCCCTCGCAGGTCAACCCCCAGTACGATGCCCAGTCCAAAAAGCAAGAGCGGGAGGTATTTCAAACCTGCCGCTTCGCTTTTAGGTCCCTTTTCAGCGCCTCCGGTCGCCCAGAAGCGCTGGTTGCCTGCCCTGGGCCTGAGCCCGTGCCGAAGGCTGCGTGGCATCTGGCCCTTGCAACGAGCCGACTGATCAACACTTACTTGATCTTCCCTGCCGGAGCGACGTAAATGACGAACTCTTCCCTGCCATCCACACCTACAATGGCGTCCATCTCGTCCTGATTGTACGCTCCGATGGCGCACGTCCCAGCGCCAATTGCTTCGCTGGCAAGATAGAGGTTCTGACAGAGATGACCAGCATCCAGGGCCATCATCTTGTGAGCAACGAAGCTGTATCGCCATTCCGCTCGATAGGGAATGACTGTCCAAATGAACACAACAGCGCCCTCGCCCACAAAGGTCTGCCCCCGACAGGCATCGTTAATCTTTTCCACCAACTCAGCATCGGCCCACAAGAAGCACAGTTTGTGCGCCAAAGGCAGATACCTGTAAAGTCCGGGCTCGAGCCCGGTCACTCGGTTTATGAGCAGGTAGGTTTCAAAGGGGTGACGCGAACCGGCAGACGGCACGGTCCGCCGGGTAGCAGCGCCGCCGCTGTAGACTTCCCGTACTCCCTGGGTTGCCCAAAGCAAGAAAGAGAGCTCTTCCGGGGTCAAGGATTCTTTGGTGAATTTTCTACGGCTTTTTCGGCGATTGATTGCTTCGATCAGCGGCATTCGCCCCACCGTCAGGTCTTTGGGCGCAATTAACTCGATCAGGGTTGCATCTTTGGGGTAGGGCTTCTGGGGTGAAGGAGGCGGCATCTTCTTTTTCTGATCCGTCTCCAGGTCTGCCCATTCGTCCCACCGATCGGCCTTGAGGAACTTGCGATAGTTTTCCATAGACTCCATCCTCTCTTTTCCATTCTCACCCACTCAGGTCAGCACTTGCCAGGAACTGCGGCGGGCGGCGGACCTGAGTTGCCTGCTCAAAGGCGAAGGCAAGTCTGATTAGCGTTGGCTCCTGATAAGGCCCGCCGAAGAACGAGATACCAACGGGAAGCCCGAATATGTAGCTGGCTGGCACGGTGATATTTGGATAGCCTGCTACTGCGGCCGGGGACGAACTACCACCGGAATGATGGTCGCCGTTGACCCAGTCGGTCAGCCATGCTGGCCCTCCCGAGGGCGCAATAATCGCGTCTAGTTGATGCTCACTCAATGTTGCGTCTATCCCATCTGCTCTTGAGAGACGAAGGTTGGTCTCCAGAGCTTTCAAGTATTCTTCGCTGGTGAGGGGGCCTTTCTCCTCCGCCTTGAGCATGATTTCCTGACCAAAGTAGGGCATTACCTTCTCCCGATTCCGCTCGTTGAACTCGATGATCTCCTTCAGAGAATGCACGGGGGCTTCGGGGCCGAGCCTTGCCATATAGTTGTTCAGATCAGCCTTGAATTCGTACAACAGCACCTCGAGTTCTGTCTCTCTAAGCTCTTTGGCCGTATCAACGTTGGCCGGATCAACGATTTCGGCCCCCAATCGCTTCATTTCCTCGATACACGCTTCCATTATCTTGTCCACCTTCTCGTGAAAGCCGAAGAAATTGCGTGCCACGCCGATCCTGGCTCCCTGCATGCCCTTCGGGTGCAGGAACTGTGTATAATCCGTATAAGACCTGCCTCGACTCTCCTCTGTCAAAGAGTCTCGTGGATCCACGCCGGTGAGAGCGCCCAGCAGGATTGCGGCATCGGCGACGCTTCTGGCCATCGGCCCAGCCGTGTCCTGGCTGTGAGCGATGGGGATGATTCCAGACCGACTCGTGAGGCCCAGTGTGGGTTTGATCCCGACGATGGAATTTGCTTGTGACGGACAGATGACAGACCCATCGGTTTCCGTGCCAATGGCCGCAGAGCACAGATTGGCCGCTACCGCTACCGCCGATCCTGAGCTAGAGCCGCAGGGGTTTCGATCGAGGGCATAAGGGTTCAGGGTTTGACCGCCGCGGCTACTCCAGCCACTGCTGGACTTGGTTGACCTGAAGTTGGCCCACTCGCTGAGATTGGTTTTGCCCAGGATGATGGCGCCAGCCTCGCGAAGCCTCTGGGCCACAAAAGAATCCTGGGGAGCGATTGAGCCCGCCAGGGCCAGGGAGCCGGCGGTGGTCATCATCTGGTCAGCGGTGTCAATATTGTCTTTCAGCATGACTGGGATTCCGTGCAGTGGCCCACGAGCGCCTGTTGCCTCTCGCTCAGCGTCGAGAGCATCAGCAATCTTTAGAGCATCGGGATTGAGCTCAATGACGGCATTCAGGGTCGGGCCTTGTTTGTCAAGCTTTTCGACACGCTCAAGGTACATCTCAGCGATGATCCGCGCGGTATACTCCCCTGAGCGCATCTTTTGCTGAAGTTCGACAATCGTAGATTCTCTCATACCTAGGCTCCTTTTTCGCAGAGAAGTAATGGGACGGCTACGAATCGCCGCCTGACGGAAAGGCTAAAATTGTACTCAGTTGCGGCCAGGTCCGTCGTGGCCAGAAACGTGATTTGTGATTCGATCATCCCTGTCATCTGCCGCTCCTTACTCTGTCTCGTAGTCTCTGTGGATGCGTTTTCAGAAGCTTCACCTGCGTCACGATGCTTTGCTCCCCAGTTGCCATCGCTGGCCAAAGGCACCTACGCCGATTCCCCGCGCTATCAGCCAATCCCGCTCCGTCCCAGACCTGTGCAGTGGATTGCTGTGGTTGAGATGGATCAAGCGCACGTCGCAATCCACGCCCGCCAACTGCTCGGCGGTGCCAGTGGCCAGGGGGTGGGGAATCTGACTCAGATCGCGGCCCGGAAGCTCGTCCGAGTTGAAAAAGGTGGCGTCCAGCAGGGCCACATCCATCTCGGTCACAAAGCGCCGCAGGTCGTGCTCCCACCGGTCCCACGCATCAATGTCGGGACAGTAGAACAGCCGCTTGGTTGGACTCCGCACCACGAAGGCCAGGGTATCGCTGAACTCGTCGCGGTGGGGTACTGGCAAAGGCAGCAGATGCAGATTGGGGCTGAGTTGTGTCTCCCGGCCGGGAGTGAGCGAACGCAGCTCGATGTTGCCCAGCGCGACCAATTGCGACCAGGGGGCGTTATCGTGCAGAAAGCCGGCCATCCTCGGCGAAGCATGCACCGGTAGGTTTTGTGTGTTCCAAGCCTCGTGTCCCAGGTGGATCAGCCCAGCGTAGTGCCCTATATGGGCGTGGGTCAACACAATTCCAGCCAGCGGGCAATCAGCAGCCAGGCTGTGCAGAGCGTGCAACTGCTCTGGGAAATCGGGGGTAGCATCAATCAACCAGCTCTGATGGGTGACGTGATCCACCAATCCCAAACAGGTCACCAGTTTGCGTCTGGTTGGATCGTCTCGCGCCGGTGCACAATTGGCACAATAACAACCAGCCTGAGGTACGCCTCCGTCCTGAGCAGTTCCCAACAGTATCGCTTCAATGCTCGCCACGGTGATCCTCCTGATGGGCGAGGTCTCCCGACCGAAGCCCTCTTCACCTCGGTCAGAGACCTTCGGCGAACGAGAGACCTTCGGCGAACGAGAGACCTTCGGCGAACGAGAGACCTTCGGCGAACGAGAGACCTTCGGCGAATGGCACAACTCATTCGGCTTCGCTGGTCATTTGCCGTGGCTCCTCCAGGCGGAAAGTCAGGAGCAGCGCAAAGGCGATACCCGTCGCCGTGGCAGCGAAAAGAACGGGGTAGGATGTCGCCTGTAGTAACCAGCCCCCCAAGAAGGGCGCCACTAGAAGCGTGCCGCACAAGGTGTTGGTCAGAGCGATGTAAGTGGCACGCTCTTCGGACGGGGCCAGCTCCAGGACAAAGTTGATGAATCCTGGCATCATAGAGCTATTCAGGGCCCCGATAACGAAGAAGATCAAGGAGTATATGTAGATTGTTGAAGACCCAGCCCGATGGCTTATCGGCCCCATGAGCAAGGCCAGGAGGGGCGAAGCCATGGCCAACGTCGTGGAGCACTGGATCACGATCTTGCTGCCGGACCGCTCATTCAGGTACCCCCACACGAATCCAGCCAGAATGCTGCCAATCACCTGGGACGAGAGAAAGAGCCCGACAGCCTCAATGCCCAGGCGCAGTTCTCCAGTAGCGTAGACAACGTAGAAGGGTAAAGCCATTCCGTTTAGTCCCGTCAGGAGCCGCAGGGCCGTGACCAGGCTAAACGTACGATTCTCTCTCAAGACCGCCAATAATTTAGGTAAGAAGGCGTTCCATGACAACCGTTCAGTTTGCGTTGGCTTGACCGGCTCGCGCAGAAAGATCATGGCCGACAGAGAGACGAATAAAGATAGCCCAGCCAAGAAGAACAGCCGGGCGTAATTGTGGGGGAAGGATGGGCCCTGGGGACCTAAGAGAGCATTGACCACCGCTCCTGCTCCCACTGCTAGCAGCCCTGAGAAAAACTGAGCGATCCCAAACAGCCGGCCTCGCCGGGTGGGGGGGATGGCTTTGCTCAGGATGTCAAACCAGGCCACGGCAGCCAGGGCATCGGTGCTCATGAAAACGGCCAGGCCGATAAAGAACAACCCTAAGATCAAAGTTGGGGCAAGATCTCCGCCCAGGAACAATACCCCAGCGAGCAGCAGAAAGACAGGCCGGCCAATAGCCGCGGGTAGCAACAGGTATGGTTTCTTGCGCTCCTTATCAGCCAGGTAGCTGGCGGCGATCAGTTGGGGCAGAAGCCAGGCGCCGGTTATTATAGTTGAGGACAGGCCGATCAAGGGGGCTGAATCGGTGAGCTGGCTGACGAAGGACGGCAAAACCGTCGTCTGGCTCACGAAGGCCATGCCGACGCCGAAGAACACGTAGTCTAGGACGAAGCAGATGAAGTTTCGCCGGTAGTCAGAATTGGATATTGGGTATTGGATATTGGTCATTGGACGTTGGATGTTGGATGTTGGATGTTGGAAATTGGACATCTTCCAACCTCCAACCTCCAACTTCTAA
>CAZGKH010000216.1:0-7011 GCA_964525665.1 uncultured Anaerolineae bacterium
GTGATTGGCTTAGGCACTGTGGCCGCTTCCGCTGATAGCCTGCCCCACAGCCCTCTCTATCCAGTCAAGCGGACCACCGAGCGAGTGCAACTCTTTCTTACCTTCAGCCCTAGCGGCAAAGCACAATTGCATCTCTTCTTCGCCGAACGACGGCTGAACGAGACCATGGAACTAATGAGCTGCTGTCATTCGGTTGATGATGCCATCTTGATGTCGATGCTGGAGGAGACTGACCTGGCGATAAAGATAATCTGCACATTGTTGATGCCGGAAGCTGAACCGCTGCTTAATAAAGCCGCCGAGCTGACCGCACACCAGCACGATTGCCTAAGCCAACTGAGAGGCGAAGTCTCGACCAATGAGTGGTGTGTCCTTGATGAGGCCATCGCAGCCTGTAGCTGCTACGAGAAGCTGCTGGGGGGAGAGACACCTGACATGTATCAGCCAACAGTTGTGCCTGAGTAAGACAAGACGAGCAAGGAGGTAAGAATGAATAGATCGAGAAAAACAAGCAAGCGAACTACTAATCCCAGGAAAGCGGCTACCAACAAGATTGACCAGAGGATTTTCTATGGCACACTGGCCATCCTGGGTACTGTGGCCCTCGTGGTTGTGGTCATCCTGATGCTCCGGCCTTCTACGGCGGTTAGCCAGCTACAAACCCAGCCAGCCCTGAGTGTTCAGCAAGCCCCTCCGACATTCCCCAGCCCACCACCCATCGTCGCCTACTCTGCTGAGGGAGAGGCGCTCTTCGCCAGCTTGAACTGTCTCTGCGGTACGTGCAAGGATACTTTGGCGGAGTGTGATTGTGGGGAGGCTCGCCAGATGAAAGGATACGTTGACTCGCTGGCCGAGACGATCACGTCGAAGTCCGAGGTCATGGACAAGATCGTGGAGAAGTACGGCCCGGGGGCCCTAGCCACCGCGGAGTAGCTGGTCAAGAGGCCGACTTGCAGCCGGATTGTCACCGATTCGCCCCCTCCGTTTACTTAACCAGCTTGGCGACGCGAATGTGATGCAGGCCTATGGCCTCACGGGCTGTCCTCTGACCGTTTTGGTCAGTCCGCAGGGTACGATCTACACGCAATACCTGGGCTGGCGGCTGAAGGAGGCCGTGGAACAGGGCGTCCAAGCTTTGCTCGCCCTGTCCAATCCATAGAGGAGAGAAGAGACATGGCATCGAAGAAGTCAAGGAAACCGAAAAAACGCACGCAACCCCGCCGCCGAACCAGTCGTCGCCGAGGGCGAGGGATGAAACTACTGTATGTGGTGATTCCCATAGTCCTGGTGTCGCTCGTGGGCGGGGCCTGGTTGATGGCGACTCCCGCGAGCTCGCCTGGAGGGCCGCCTCCGGTGTTAGACGAAGAGCCGGCTCCGGTGTCCGGCGAAGGGCCACCTCCGGTGTCCGGCGAAGGGCCGCGTCTGGTGTTCGATGAAACGAGTTTCAATTTCGGCACAGTACCGCTGGACACGGTGGTCGAGCATGACTTTGTCTACCGCAATGCGGGCGACGCCCCGCTCGTCCTGCAGGATGAGCCGGGAATTGAAGCCGTCGAGGGCTGCTGACCGCCTAAACCGGTCGTCGGTGCGACGACCTTGCAGCCAGGCCAGTCCAGCAAGTTGAGCATCAGCACAATGATGCACGAGGGGATGGATGGGCCGCACCTGTTCCGCATCACAGTCAAATCGAATGACCCGGTCTCGCCAGAGACCATCATCATCGCGAAGGCCGTCTTCGGCCCTTAGTGTGGTTTCACAGAGTCATCGCCAAGTGGTACGGAGTGGCGATGATCGCACCGGGGGCGGGCTACTAGCGTGGGGTCCATCTGAGGTTTTGATATAAGGCTCTAGCACCCGTCCCCGGGTGCGTTTTTGGCGGCCCGAGGACGGGCCTTGGAGCTTATATTGAGATTTCAGGGGTCCATAAAGGATTACATGATGAACAACTGGTGATGGAAGAATGACAGCAAAGGTGTTACTCGTTTTGCTATTGGGCTTGTTCCTGAGTCTCTCCGTTACGGGCCTGGCGCAGGCCCAGCCGCCGGACGAGGTGACTCAAGTGTCCAAGGAGCTGTACTGTCCCTTGTGCTCCGGGTTGCGGCTGGACATCTGTGACCTGCCCTTGTGCGACCAGATGCGAGAGGTGATCCGCCAGAAACTGGCCGCCGGAGAGACGAAAGAAGAGATCAAAGCTTACTTCGTGGAGCAATACGGCCAGGTGGTGCTAGGCGTCCCGCCAAAGCGAGGGGGCACCATCCTGGCCTGGGTATTGCCTCTCCTGGTAGTGCTCGTGGCCGGGGGATGGATGTACCGCCTGGCCCGCCGCTGGACCCAGCAGCAGGCGACGGAAAAGGCAGAGACCGCAGCGCGTCAGCCGTTGCCGGCCGAGTATGTGGAGAGACTGGAGCGCGAGTTGGAGCAATTTGAATAGTAAATCGGCGGATCACCGGAGCAGCTAATGAGGAGGCCCATGCAGACGAATGTAGCGGCGGAAGTGGGCGAGGAAAGATCCCCGACCCTTCAGGGGACCCGGAGGCGGCTTGTCCAGCCCTCGATCTTTCTCTTGGTTCTGGCTGTGCTGGCCTTGCTGGCCTACGGCGTCATCGCCACGGGCCGAGGGCCACTGAGCGGGGGGGCGGCGCCCGATTTCACTTTGACGCTGTTCGACGGCGGCCAGCTATCCCTGAGTGAACTGCGGGGTCAGGTGGTGGTGATCAATTTCTGGGCCAGTTGGTGTCCGCCTTGCCGTGACGAGGCCCTGGTGCTGGAACGGGCCTGGCGCAGCTATCGCGATCGAGGGGTGGTCTTCGTGGGCGTGGACTACATGGACACCGAGCCGGCGGCCCAGGCCTACATTGAGGAGTTCGGGGTCACCTACCCCAACGGGCCAGACCTGGGCACCCGCATCGCTCAGGCCTACCGTATCAAAGGGGTACCGGAGACTTTCTTCATCACACCCCAGGGCGAGGTCGCCGAGGTATTCATCGGCCCGCTGAGCGAAGCCCGGCTGACGGCTATCCTGGAGTGGCTGCTGACTCTGACAGGCGGGGAGTGAGCATGTCCAGACGAGCCAAGCTCATCATCGGCCTGATCATCGTGGCGCCGGTGTTAGCCCACCTGGTCTACGGCCTGTGGGCCAGTCCGTTGACGGCATACTACGTTACCGTCAGCGAGTTGCGTAATACCTCCCCCCTCGTAGGGGGGACTGAGGGGGGGGCGAGCATGGTGCGGGTGGGCGGAGAGGTGATGGCCGGCTCCATCGTCTGGGACGGATCGCGCGGTCAGCTCCGCTTTGTGTTAACCGATAGCACCCAGCAACTGCCGGTGGCCTATCCAGGTCCGGCCCCCGATGCCTTTCGTGCCGAAGTAACGGCCATCGTGGAAGGGCGGTTGGACGGAGAGGGGCACTTCCGGGCCTATAAGTTGTTGCTGAGGTGTCCACACAACTATGTAGACGGCTGACCCTCAACAAGCGGGGGTCGGCGAATCGAAAGGGATGACGTGATGACCGAACTCGGCTACATTGCCTTATTGATCGGAATGGTGATAGCGGCCTATGGCGCGGTGGCAGCCGTGGTGGGCGCCCGATGGCGCGTCCCCAAGCTGGCGGCCAGCGCCCGCAACGCGGTCTTCGTGGTGGGTGGCCTAGTCAGCGTGGCTGGCCTGGCCCTGCTCTACGCCCTGGTCAGCCACGATTTCGGTGTGGAGTACGTGGCCAGCTACACCAGCCGTGACCTGCCGCTGTTCTACACTGTGGCTGCGTTGTGGGCCGGCCAGGAGGGCTCTCTGCTCCTCTGGGCTTGGCTGCTGGCTGGCATCTCCGTGGCAGTGGTGGTCCAGAACCGGAGGCGAAACCGGGCTTTGCTGCCTTATGTCATTGCTGTGCTCCTGGGGGCGGAGACCTTCTTCCTGATCATCCTGGTCTTCGCTTCCAACCCCTTCGCTCGCCTGGCGATGCCCCTGCTCGATGGTCAGGGACTGAACCCCTTGCTGCAAAACCTGGGCATGGTCTTTCACCCAGTTGCTACCTATGTTGGTTACGTGGGCTTCACTGTGCCCTTCGCCTTCGCTGTGGCCGCGCTGATCACCGGCCGCCTGGACGAGATTTGGATCCGCACCACCCGACGCTGGACGCTCTTCTCCTGGCTGCTCCTGGCCATCGGCATCGGACTGGGGGCCCAGTGGGCCTACGTGGAGCTGGGCTGGGGCGGCTACTGGGCCTGGGATCCGGTGGAGAACGCAAGCCTGATGCCCTGGCTGACCGCCACCGCTTACCTACATTCGGTGATCATCCAGGAACGGCGGGGGATGCTCAAGGTGTGGAACCTGATATTGATCATGCTCACCTTCGCCCTGACCCTGCTGGGCACCTTCATCACCCGCAGCGGGATCATTGAGTCGGTGCACGCCTTCGGCGTGTCCACGTTGGGACCTTACTTCTTGGTCTTCCTGGGGCTCACTGTGCTGGGCTTCCTGGGCTTGCTCTTCGAGCGTTGGTCGCAGTTGCAGAGTGAGAACGCGCTGGAGGGGCTCGTCTCCCGGGAGTCCAGTTTTCTGCTGAACAACCTGCTCCTGGCCGGCGGAGCCTTCGCCGTGCTGTGGGGCACCCTGCTGCCGCTGGTGGCCGAAGCCGTATCCGGTCAGAAAATCGCCGTCAGCGCTCCGTACTTCAACCAGGTGGTCGGGCCCATCTTCCTGGCCGTCGTGCTGCTGCTGGGCATTTGCTCTCTGCTTGCCTGGCGACGAACCAGGCCAGGCACTCTGGTGCGCCATTTGCTGCGGCCAGCGGCGGCCAGCCTGATGGGCGCAGTGGCCCTCTTCGCCCTGGGGGTCCGGAACCCGCCGCCGCTGGCTGCCCTCGCCGTGTGTGCCTTCGGTCTGGGCACCATCGGCCTGGAATTCTGGCGGGCGGTCAGGGCGCGGCGGCGAATGAGAGGGGAGTTGCCCTGGATCGCTCTAGGGAAGCTGTTGCGCCGCCAGCCCCGACGCTACGGCGGCTATCTGGTGCACCTGGGCGTGCTGCTTATGGTGATCGGCATCGTCGGCTCCAGCTTCTTCAAAGCCGAGACCCAGGTCAGTCTGGCTCCAGGCCAGACGGTGTCCCTGGGCTCCTACACGCTGGAGTACACCGGTCTGAGCGAGTTCCCGGCCCGCACCCATCACAAGGTGGTGGCCAGCATGAACGTCTACCGGGACGGACGCTTCGTTGGCGCCTTGGCCCCGGAGAAGAACTACCACCAGCGCTCTCCGGAGCCGACCACCGAGGTGGCCATCCGCACCACGTTGCTCGAGGACTTGTACGTCATCCTCAGCGGGTGGGAGGGCGCTGGCCAGCGGGCGTCGTTTAAGGTTGTGATCAACCCCCTGGTGGTCTGGATGTGGATCGGCGGGGCGGTGCTGGTGCTGGGCACGCTGGTGGCGGTGTGGCCAACCCCCCAAAGGGTTCCATTGGAGCAGCGTTACCCTCGTCCAGTGGTGGACCAGGCCGAGCCGTCGGTGAGAAGTAGCACTGTGAGCTCATAAGTCAATAGGAGGCACGCTTGTGGTGGTAGCAGCAGGAATCTTGATGTTGGCCATTGCCGTTCTCGCCGTGGCTTATCCTCTGTTTCAGAAGCCAACTGCGCCATCGCAGCCGGCCGACGCTTTCCCCGACGAGGGCCTAATCGAACTGTTAGCCCGCCGTGATGCGACTTATGCTGCCCTCAAAGAGCTGGATCTGGACCACGAGATGGGCAAGCTGTCACCAGCCGATTACCAGGCCCTGCGCGACGGCCACCAAGCTCGGGCGGTAGCCATCTTGCAGGAACTGGACTCCCGCCAGGCGGAGGTGCAAGCTGCTGAGGATCGCGCCCTGGAGCAGGAGATCGAGCGGGAGATCGTCCCCCGGCGGCGGAGGCGGCGTGCCCTGGCTAGTTGCCCTGAATGTGGGTTGGTCTTCGAGCCAGGAGATCGTTTCTGTCGGCGCTGCGGGATGGAACTGAGAGAGGAGGGCACATGAGGAAGAAACGATATGATTGAAGTTAGCAGCTTGAGAAAATCTAATACGTAAGGAGTGTTCACCAATGAAACGTTTTGTTCCTATCGCTGTAGCTCTATGCTTAACCATTTTGTTAGCCAGTATCGCCATGGCCCAAGGCTTGGCCAACGTCCGTCTGAGCGATTCTCCCGATGGCGCGGCAATGACTCAGTTTCCCTCAGGTACGGCCGTCGTATACGCCATCTTCGATTACGCCGACATGACGGGGGAACCGCTGAAAGTAAGGGTTTATGACAACTACGGCAGCATTCTCTTCGAACAGACCCAGGACTACACTGGATCTGGAACAGAGTCTGTGGCGACTGCGCCTGGTGAGGGAGTCTTCACAGATGGTCGGTATGTCACCAACTTTTATTTAGGTGACTACGTGAGCAGGACCATACTATGGGATGTCGGCGAGCCGGTAGCGAAGCCCATCGCCACGCCAACAGCGATATCATCACCCATCACCAAAATCTACGACCAGGCGAAGGATTTTGTTCTTCCGGCCGTAGCAATACTACTGGTCATATTTGTTGCCTGGGCAATTAGACAGGTATTGGCCGCCCGTTAGCCAGTCTTCTTGAGAGCGATTTTGAAGTCAGCGCTCGATACATTACACCAGGCTGAGGAGGAGGCTCGATGGCCAAGAAAGCCGTTTACAAAGCACTGGGTATTCTGGGGGTTGTGGTTGTCTTCGTGGCGGGGGTATGGCTGGGTAGGCTGTACTCCGCGGCAGGTGGTCCAGGAGTAGCTACTCTCCAGGAGTTTGGGTCTGGCATCGTCCGCCAGATACGACAATTATGGGAGTCTGTTACCCCAATTAGTGTTCCAGATAGCGGATCTGACGTACCTCGCGTTAACATTGTCTCAATTCCGGCGGTTGTCAATGCCGCCATCGAGAAAAGCAAGAAAGCATGGGTCAACATGGATTCGAGGAGTAAGACCTCCGAGGTTTTGCCGCACGCCAGTGTTTTACCGTGAAAACAAGTCTT
>CAZGKH010000217.1:0-1935 GCA_964525665.1 uncultured Anaerolineae bacterium
GGCAGCACGCCGGCCGCGCTGCCGCTGGGCCGCGGGTGGGTCAGCAGCCGCCGTGGGAGGGTGTCGTCCGCTCTGGTGACGCCCAAGCGGAGGTTGATCATTCGCTTGAGGTTGAAGAGCCTCTCTCCGGCGCGGATGAGGTCGTCGGAGTCCCAGTCCCACCCCAGGGCCAGGTTCAGCCACTCCACCACCGTCTCCGGCCCGACCAGCCCTTTGATGATGAACTTGCACAAACCCAGGGGGTTGTAGACGCTCAGGTAGTTCTGGAAGTCGTAGACAACCTGAGCCTTACCAGCGCTGTCCAGACGGTCATGCTCCCCCGCCTGGCCCCACTCTTCCCACTCCAGTCCATAGCCTCGCCAGTAGGATAGCCCTTCAAGGTGACAGCCGCCCCGGTTGGCCGTAGCGTAGTTGACGGCCATATCCAAAAAGGCCCGTGGGTCGTGCATGGCAATAGCCAGTCCTTTGGAATGAATGGCCATATCCTCTGCCCCAGGTCCCAGCTTCTCGGCCGCGGCCTTGACTCCGCCAGCGAGAATGTCGCCAACCCCCTGACGATGCGCAATCTGCTCCACCAACTGCAAAATCGCTTCGTCGCTGCCCCATTCAAGCTCTAAGCCGCCGGTATCCTCAGCAGTCAATAACCCCTTCTCGTAAGCCTCCATAGCCAAGGCAATGACCGCGCCGACGGAGATGGTATCCAGACCATAGCGGTTGCACAGGTGATCGGCCTGGATGATGGCCTCAAGACTATCGTTCAAGAGCAGCGCTCCAAAGGCTGCCAGGGTCTCATACTCTGGGCTGTGGCCCTCTAGCCCGGCGTAGGGGCCTGCGGTGATCTTGATCTCTTTGCCGCAGGCGATGGAGCAGGCAAAGCAGCGATAGTGCTTGTCTAGCATGGTGGCCACGATGGTCTGCCCAGAGGTCTTCTTGGCTCCCTCTTCCCAACTGCCCAACAGCCAGTTCTTGATAGGTAGATCGCCGAACACCTCCGTTGCCGGCACCCCACCCGCCGTGCCGAACTCCGACATGGCCAGGGAGTTCTCCTTGATCCAGGCCGTGTCCTCCCGCACGCGGCGACGCAGCCCCTCCCGGTCATAGTACTCTGGCCGCTGGCTTCCCCTGACCGCCACCGCCTTGAGGTTCTTGGAGGCCATCAGCGCCCCCATGCCCCCCCGGCCCGCCGTCCGCTCGCCATTGCCGAGAAACATCACCCCAGCGATGCGCACCCCGTTCTCACCTGCCGGGCCCACACAGGCCACCATCGCTTTGGGGTCGGTTTCGTTGAGAACGCGCTGTGCCGTCTTGTCGGTATCCAGGCCCCAGAGCGAAGAGGCCGGGCGGAGCTCAACCTGGCCATCGTGGATCCACAGGTAGACCGGTTTCTCAGCGCGGCCAGTGAAGGCCACGCCATCGTAGCCAGCGAAACGCAGCTCCGGCCCCCAGTAGCCTCCCGCTACCGACTCGCACCAGATGCCCGTCAGTGGTGAGCGCCCGCAAACGGACACGCGGGAGGCGGTGAGAGCGAAAGTGCCCGTCAATAGCCCATTCATCATCAGGAGCGGGTTGGGCGGATCGAGGGGATCCAACTGGGGCTGCAGCCTGTCGAGCAGAGTCTTGGCTGCCAAGCCGCTGCCGAGGAGATAGTGGCGAACCTGATCAGGTGGAATCTCCTCCTCGTGCCACTGCTCCGAATCGAGATCAACCCAAAGAAGCTTACCAGCGTGTGCGTGTGGCATTGAAGTACCTCCCTTTCTTTGTTTGTTGGAACATCGCTATATGGCGAAATCCGCCCCCATCGGACGGATTTCCTGACCGAGCAGGAATCTGTAGCCTTTGCCTTTGGCGACGAAGACATGTTCAGCCTGATCAAGACACGACTTGCCCGGCTTATCTGTTCATATTGTACCACTGAACGCGACTACCGGCAAGTTG
>CAZGKH010000217.1:2035-6998 GCA_964525665.1 uncultured Anaerolineae bacterium
GATTAAACGTTTAAGCGAGACAGGATGCCCACAATCAAGGATGTTGCTAAGAATGCCGGTGTCTCCATTGCCACGGTGTCGTACGTGCTCAACGATAGCGGCGCTGTGAGTGAAGCGACACGCCAGCGCGTGCTGCAAGCTGTAGAAAGGCTAGGCTACCGGCCAAGTGTCATTGCCAAAGGGCTGCAAGCCCGCGAAAGCCGCATGATCGGCTATTCTTGGCGCCCGGTGCCGCCCAATCAGTTCAATCCCATCCTGGAAAAGTTCATCCACAGCATGGCCGAGGCCGCCGCCCGGCACGATTACCACGTTCTGACCTTCCCCTGCCCCGAGCCTTATGACGAAGTAGACGTCTACCGCGAGATGGTGAAAAACGGCCGGGTGGACGGCTTTATTCTCCCCAACACCAACCTGAACGACCGACGCATCTGCTACCTGCTGGACGAGGGTTTCCCCTTCGTCGCCTTTGGCCGCTCCAATCCCGAATGGGATTTCCCCTGGGTGGATGTGGATGGCGCCGACGGCGTGAAGCAAGCAGTAGCACACCTGCTGGAGTTGGGCCACCGGCGAATCGCCTGCCTGGCCTGGCCAGAGGCGTCGCTCACCGGCCAGTATCGCCTGGACGGCTATCAGGAGGCCATGGCTAGCGCCGCCTTGCCGGTGGATCCAGCCTGGATCGTCCGCGTCGAAAACGACTACTACTCCGCCTATCGTGCTACCCAGAGCTGGCTGGGCCTGCCGACCAACCGGCGGCCCACAGCGGTGGTGGCCCTCACCGACCTCATGGCCCTCGGCGTGATCAATGCCGCCACTGATGCCGGTATGACCGTTGGGCGGGACCTAGCAGTGATCGGCTTTGATGATGCTCCCATCGCCGGCTATCTGCGCCCCTCCCTCACCAGCCTGCGTCAGCCGATTGCCGAGATCGGAGAATGGGTGGTGACCACGTTGATAGAGCTGGTGCGAGGCGAGACGCCGTCACCAGCCCAGATGTTGCTAAAACCACGGCTCATCGTGCGTGATTCGACGGCTCTTAGCATCCAGCCCTAAACGAGGCAGACGATGATGGACGAAACCGGATGGACCATCACCGAAACCGAGTTTGATCCGGCCCATCTGCACCACCAAGAGACGGTGTTCACCCTGGGCAACGGCTACCTGGGGACACGCGGCGCCTTCGAGGAGGGGTATCCTGGCGCGCGACCGGCCACGCTGATCCACGGCGTCTTCGACGACGCGCCGATCGTGCACACCGAACTGGTCAACGCTCCCGATTGGCTGCCCGTTATCCTACTGGTGAACGGTGAACGCTTCAGCATGGATCGCGGGGAGGTGCTGGATTACGAGCGGACGCTAGATTTGCGTCGCGGCCTGTTGACCCGCCAGGTGCGCTGGCGCAGTCCCGCCGGGCATACGGTGGACATCTGCATCGAGCGCTTCGCCAGTCTGGCCGACCCGCACGTGCTGGCTATTCGCTACCAGGTAACGCCTCTCGACTTCGATGGTTGGATTGAGTTGCGAGCCGGCATCAACGGCCACGTGGACAACGATGGCTATGTGCATTGGGATTGGGTTGACCAGGGGAAAGAGATAGGCACGGTTTGGTTGCACAGCCGCACCCGTGGCTCTGGCCTGGAGCTAGGCCAGGCAGCGGGGTTGTTGATCCGAGGCAGCCGTGAGGTGCGAAGGCAGGTGATGGATTGTCACAACAACCCCACCTTCGTGGCCAAATGTCGAGTTGACCAAGATCGCACGGTCACCGCCGAAAAACTGGTCTCGATCTTCACCTCATGCGACTTGGAGCACGATACCGTCGTTGACGCAGCTCTGAACAAGTGGGAGCAACTGTTCGAAACCCAGTCATATTACGACAAACTCCGTGCTGCTCACGAGGCGGCCTGGGCCAAGGTGTGGGCGGCCTCGGACGTGATCATCGAGGGGGATGACGTCGCACAGCAAGCCATACGCTACAACCTGTTCCAGTTGCTCATCGCTGCCCCGCAGAACGATAACCGAGTCAGCATCCCGGCCAAGACGCTGAGCGGCTTCGGCTATCGAGGACACGTCTTCTGGGATACAGCTATTTTCATGTTGCCGCTTTTCACCTTCACCCAGCCCAAGCTGGCTCGCAACCTGCTGATGTATCGCTATCACACGCTGCCGGGGGCGCGACGAAAGGCCCGCGATAACAGCTACGAGGGCGCACAATATGCTTGGGAAAGCGCGCTAACCGGCGACGAGACCACGCCCCGCTGGGTACCTGGTCCCGCCGGGGAATTGGTTCGCATCTGGACCGGCGACATTCAACTCCACATCACCGCCGACGTAGCCTATACCGTCTGGCGCTACTGGCAGGTCACGGGCGACGATGAGTTCATGCACGACTACGGCGCGGAGATCATCCTTGATACCGCCGTTTTCTGGGGCAGCCGCGCCGAGTACAACGCCGAGCGGGATCGCTACGAGATCAACGACGTCATTGGCCCCGACGAAAACCACGAGCACGTGAATAACAACCTCTTCACCAACCGCATGGTACAGTGGCATCTGGAGACAGCCCTGGAGATGCTGGCCTGGCTGCGGCGAGAGCACCCCGCCAAAGCGGCCGAGCTAGAGGAACAGTTAGATCTAAGCCTAGAGCGGCTGGCTCATTGGGCCGACGTCATCGGTCGCTTGCACATATTGTACGATCCTGATACAGGGCTGATGGAGCAATTCGAGGGATTCTTCGAACTGGAGGACATAGACTGGCAAGCCCTGGAGCCCCGAAGCCAGTCGGTCCAGTCGCTATTGGGAATCAAACGCACCAATGAGGTGCAGGCGCTCAAACAAGCGGACGTCCTGATGCTCCTATACCTGCTGGGCGACCGTTACGATTTAGAGACCAAAAGGGTTAACTGGGACTACTACCAGCCGCGCACCGATCACACGTATGGCTCTTCGGTGAGCCCGGCCGTCCACGCCATCCTGGCTTGCGAGTTGGGCATGCCTGAGGTGGCTTACGGACACTTCATGCGCGCCGCGCTGGTGGACCTGGATGATGTACGGGGGAACGCAGCCGAAGGCATCCACGGCGCTTCGGCCGGCGGGGTGTGGCAATCGCTCGTCTTTGGCTTCGCGGGACTGCGACTCACGACCAGGGGCTATACCCTCAAACCACAACTGCCGGCTACCTGGCAGCGACTGGCCTTTAGCTTCCAACATCACGGCTTGGAAATGCGCGTTGACCTCCCGGACAGTATTCTCATTGAGAGGGGGTGATGTAGGAAAAACACAAGTTGGCTTAACCGAAGGCAGCTCTGGCTGCCAAATCCCACTAAATAAGCAAAGGAGAAGAGAAATGAACCGGAAAATGTTCGACCTGTGCGGTTAGCATCAGGTACCAAAGCTAAAGGACAAGGTGCGGGTTTGGAACCAGCGCATGTATTCCTGGTTGCGCACTAAGGTGGTGACAGTGGCTAAGGCAACCGAGCCACGTCGTGACCAACTCATGCCGTTGTGTTTCTGCCTGTCAGATACAACCAAGTCATTTGCCTTTTCGCCCCTGTTACTCGAATTGCACAAGCCCAAGCGCTTCCTTACGGCATAACATGGCAGATAGGGGCGGTTGCGTTCCAGATAGCCAATCAGGTTTGTGAGGGCTTCTTGATTCTTGATCTTGGCCGGCTCAATGGTTTGTAGCACAGCAATGGCCCTATCAACACACCCGTGCCAGAGGCAAGGAAGCAGTTGTTCCAATACTGCATTACGAATCATTCGGCCCTTCAAGGCCAAACTTAATTGCTGTTCACAGCGTTTTTTAAGGTGATACCAATCTAAAATGAGTTGGATAGGCCTAAACCACGCAAAGACACGCAGGATGGTTGAGTAGAGGGTGCGTTGTCCATCGACGAAGAAGAGCAAGTTGTATTGCAATAGGTTGTTATGGAGAAGAAAGGCCAACACCAAGCGTAGCACGTTCGCGACACCATGGCCGCTGATGATGTAGGACTCGCCGGCGTGAGCGATGTGGGCAATGGTATTGTGTACGTATTTGCGCTTTTGCGCCACTTCTTGAGCACCTTCACGGGTGGCCTTTTGTCGTTTCACGCCGACGTCATCCAGCGAGACGTTGGTGCTATGGGCTGGGTTTTCGTAAGGAATCGGGTTGTCTGCCATCTCTGTCACCCACTCTGGTTCTGGCGCACATGCTTGCATCGCTTGCTCCACCTGTTCCGTGGGCAATGTTACCAGCGCTTGCTGACTATGATCAGGGGCGGTCTCCATTGGGACACCATCTGTTGTGAAGCCGTGCTCCTGTAGAATGGTCGTAGCCTGCTGTTCCATGTGCGCTGTGACCTGCCGCCCCTCATACTCGGTGTTGTCCCGTAAGGTGCGCGATGGGGTGGCATCTTCTTGGTGTCGCACCCGATTGATTAGAGCGCTGGTCTTACGGTACGATCCTTCTACGGTCCCATGCACCAATGCTAGTTCCTTGAAACCTGTAGTCCGATACCACTCTTTGGCATGCAGCATCGGAAACATTGACTTGGCCGTATCGTCAGCCGTTTCTCCCATCTGTTCAGCCCAATAAGCCTCAAACGTGATCCGACCAATCTCACCTTCAACACGGTACGGTTTCACTTCACACTCGGCCAAGGACCCTACAACTTCCAGCGCGTATGCCTGGGAAGCACCGCTAAGATAGTGCGCAAAAGCATCCCGTAGAGCAGCATAGTTGGTCTGGAGCAAGGCTTGTTCGCAGGTATCGATGCTGTGTGCTTGCTCTACTGAAATGATATGCTCAAATACACCAACCCCTTCTTTGCTAGGTGCATCGGTTGCAGCATCTGCGCACTCCACAATCTCAACATGAACCTTGACTTTGTAGTTGTCAGCCATCTCCCACCTCCAGCACATTTTGCCGGATATGATACCACACTGGCTAACAACTTGGAAGCGGTAATCTTAACCACACAGGTCG